>PAZP01000025.1 GCA_002715565.1 Flavobacteriales bacterium | reverse complement strand
TGGAAGACTTATATTTCTAATATACTGCAGCAAGAATATAAATTTAAAGATATGAATTGTAGCGTGAGGGAGATTTGAACTCCCGACCTCAGGGTTATGAATCCTGCGCTCTAACCAACTGAGCTACCACGCCAATATTTTGCAAATATATTATTTTCAATTATTATTGAAGTATATTTTTATTACTTTATGATCTGTTTTTTTCATGAATTAAATTTGTGTATTTTTTTAAAAATTTTAATATTAATACTATGATAAAAATGGATATTAAAATATATTCATTAATATTAAAAAAAGAAATATTATTTGTATTAAAAAACATTACTAATAAATCTATGTAAGAGAAACCAATTGTAGCAGCTAAAACACTAGAATACTCTCTTCTTAATATAGAAATAAATGAAAAGTGATTAGATGAATATGTAATTTTTTTAAATGAAGGAATAAAAGCTGGAACCGATAAACTCCAATTAACAAATTTCTCACCAAATCTTTTACTAAGAAAAACTTCTTCAGCGTACATAATTCTCTCATAATAAATCCAAAATAATAATGTAGATATAATTATAAAATAAATATTCATTGTAGTAATAATAATACCAATCCATATTAAAAAATTGCCTAAATATAAGGGATGACGAACTATGGAATATACACCACTAGTATTTAGAGTATCAGCAACTTGCTTTTCAGTGTTTCTTCCACTTGTTCCTTTAGATGTGGAACCAACTGTATAAAATCGAATAAAAAAACCTATAATAGCAAATGATAGACCGATATTAAATAAGTAAAATCGCTGATGCTTTGAAATTAATGAATAATCGGTTAAATATATAAATGGTATTGCTAATAAAAATAATAATACTGGTATTTGTCCTCTATATTTAAATAAAAAGTTCCCTTGATTTTCAAATGATTTAAATAATGACATAAATTAATATATATTTGTATATAAGTTGCAAATCTATTAAAGAAAATAAATTAATTTATAATACTTCAAAAAAATACATATTGAAACGATTACATTTATTTTTATTTAAATCATTCATAGGACCATTTATAACTTCTTTTTTTGTTGCAATATTTCTACTTCTAATGCAATTCTTATGGAAATACATTGATGATTTAGTAGGTAAGGGACTAGATATATATCAAATTTCACAATTATTATTCTATGCTTCTACCCGTTTTGTTCCTATAGCCCTTCCTATAGCTGCTCTTCTTTCATCTTTATTATTATTTGGTAAGTTAGGAGAAAACTATGAATTAATTGCTTTAAAAGCTTCAGGTATATCATTTACTCGAATTATTTTTCCACTTTCTATATTAATAATTTTTATTAGTTGCTTTTCGTTTTTATTTTCTAATTATATTATGCCTATAGCAAATTTGAAAAATGGATCTATGATTTATGATATACAAAGAAAAAAACCTGCGTTAAATATCAAAGAAGGTATTTTTTATAATGATATTGAAGGATACAGTATCAAAATTGGACAAAAGGAAAAAGATGGAATTAATTTCAATGATATCTTAATTTATGATTATACCTCTAAAAATAAATATGAGACAGTAATCACTGCTAATTATGGAAAAATGAAATTAACAAAAGATGAAAATTTTCTTGAAATTGAATTATATGATGGATACTCATATATTGAAATAAAAGAAGGGAAGAAAGTTAATGAATTTAGAAGAACAAAATTTAAAAAAGATATAATTAGACTTGATATATCAAACTTTAAATTTATGGGTAATAGCGAAAAATTATACAGAGGACATTATGCAATGTTAAATAATTATCAATTAAATTTTGCTATAGATTCCCTACAAAAAAAATTAATTGACAAAAAAAATTCATTTTATAATAATTTTAAAAAAAATTTCAACTCATCTGTTGTAATAGATTCATCAATTCAATCACATAATTTTAAAAATCTCGATAATGATAAAGAACACAAAATTTTAATAAATAAAATTAGTTCATTAAAATCATTATCAAAAAGATATAAAGACGAGATTGAATACAGAAAAAAAATAATAACAAAACATAAAATAGAATGGCATAGAAAAATTAGTTTAGCTGTTGCATGCTTTATACTATTTATAATTGGATCATCTATTGGTTCTATAGTTAGAAAAGGAGGTTTTGGCATACCAGTATTAGTATCAATTTTCTTTTTTCTTACTTATCATGTGTTATCAATAATTGGTGAAAAATCTGCTAAAGAATTAAATATTGAAGCATATCAAGGAATTTGGCTGGCAAATTTTATATTTTTTCCAATTGCAATAATTCTTTTTTACTTAGCTAAAAATGACATGAAAATATTTAATATTTCTAATATAAAAGTTCGTATTTTTACAAAATAAAATTTTTCAATAATATAACATGGAATTTAATACAATTGAAGAAGCAATAAATGATATTAGAGCAGGTAAAGTTGTGATAGTTATTGATGATGAAAATCGAGAAAATGAAGGTGATTTTGTAGCTGCAGCTGAAAAAGCAACACCAGAAATGATAAACTTTATGGCTACACATGGAAGAGGGTTAATTTGCACTCCAATTCTTGAAAGCAGATGTGAAGAATTAGATTTAGAATTAATGATTGGAAAAAATACAGCACTCTTTGAAACACCATTCACAGTTTCAATAGATTTATTAGGACATGGATGTACAACTGGGATTTCTACCTCAGATAGATCTAAAACTGTTGTTGCACTTACTAATCCAAATACTCAGGCTAAAGACTTTGGCAGGCCTGGTCATATTTTTCCTTTAAAAGCAAGAAAAGGAGGTGTATTAAGAAGAGCAGGACATACTGAGGCAGCAATAGATTTAGCTAAGTTAGCTGGTTTATATCCAGCTGGGGTAATAGTTGAGATACTTAATGAAGATGGCTCAATGGCAAGAACTCCAGAATTATTTGATATTGCAAAAAAGTTTGATATTAAATTTATAACCATTAAAGATTTAATCAAATATAGACTTGAAAATGAAAGTCTAATTAATGAAGAAGTAAACGTAAAATTACCAACTGATTTTGGTGATTTCAAATTAAAAGCTTTTAAGCAAATTACAAATAATCAAATTCATTTAGCTATTTATAAAGGGGAATGGAAAAAAGATGATGAAATTCTTGTTAGAGTCCATTCTTCATGCGTAACTGGCGATATTTTTGGTTCTTGTAGATGTGATTGTGGACCACAACTACATGCTGCATTAAGACAAATAGAAATAGAAAAAAAAGGAATATTAGTCTATATGAATCAAGAAGGAAGAGGTATAGGTTTACTTAATAAGCTAAAAGCCTATGAATTACAAGAAAATGGAAGGGATACAGTAGAAGCCAATATAGAATTAGGTTTTTTACCTGACCATAGAGATTATGGAGTTGGAGCTCAAATCTTAAGAGCAATGGATGTAAGGAAAATTAAATTGTTATCAAATAACCCTAAAAAAAGAGTTGGTTTAGAAGGATATGGAATTGAAATAGTTTCAACAATACCTATTGAAATAAATTCAAATGAACATAATAAATTCTATCTTAAAACTAAAAGAGATAAAATGGGGCATATACTAAAAAATTTAGATGGATAAAAGTCCTATAATATTAGGAATTGAATCTTCATGTGATGACACTTCTGCTGCTGTCTTACAAGGACAAAAAGTACTATCAAATATAGTAGCTAATCAATCAATTCATAAAAAATATGGTGGAGTAGTTCCCGAATTAGCCTCGCGTGCGCACCAACAAAATATTATACCAGTTGTTGATATCGCAATTAAAAAAGCTAAAATTAGAAAAAGAGACATAAATGCAATAGCATATACTCAAGGACCTGGTCTTCTTGGATCTTTACTAGTAGGTGGATCATTTGCGAAAGCATTTTCATTAGCTATGAATATTCCTTTAATTAATGTTAATCATATGAAAGGACATGTTCTTTCACATTTTATAGATGATAACCAAAAAATGCCAAATTTTCCATTTCTATGTCTTACTGTTTCTGGTGGTCACACACAAATAGTAAAGGTTATAAATCATTTAGAAATGGAAATTATAGGTCAAACTATTGATGATGCAGCTGGAGAAGCATTTGATAAATCTGCAAAAATTTTAGGTATTGATTATCCTGGAGGTCCACTAATAGATAAATATTCAAAAGATGGAAATATAAATACATTTAAGTTTAATAAGCCAAAAGTTTCGGGTTTAGATTTCAGTTTCAGTGGACTAAAAACATCTATTCTATATAAGATAAATAATGAACTTCAAAAAGATAAAAATTTTATAAAGAATAACTTTAATGATTTATGTGCATCTATCCAACATTCAATAATATCAATATTATTAGAAAAGATTGAACTAGCTATTTTAAATACTGGAATTAAAGAAATAGCTATTGCTGGTGGTGTATCTGCAAATTCATATTTAAGAGATGAACTAACTAAATTATCACAAATAAATAATTTCAATTTATATATTCCGAAATTTGAATATTGTACTGACAATGCAGCTATGATAGCTATATCAGGTTTTTATGAGTATATAAATAATAACTTTACTAGTTATGATACAGTTTCTTCAGCAAGATTAATCTTTTAAAAATAGTATTGTTTTAGTTAGTAAAATTTCAAGATGTCTAGGAAAGTAATCTAAGTTGTATGGATGGAAACCTCCAAACACATGATCTGCTCCATCAATTATAACTAATTGAGCGTTATTATTCCACTCCTTCAACAAATATGCATCTTTAATAAGCACAGTTGAATCATTAGAGCCATGAATTATTAGTTGAGGTATTTGAATTTTATTCAACATCATTTTAAGATTTAACTTGGACTTATTTTTCATGCAATTTTTATAGAATTGGAAATATAAAGGCATATTTTGTTTTGTTCTTCCATTAAATACATATAAGACATTGTCTACTTTCCATTTTTGTAATTTATCTTGCTTTGGTAATCTATTTAACAAATCAGCTGGAGCAGCCCAACTTATTACTCTATTTATTCTTTTATCTACAATAGATTTTAGAATAGAAATAGCTCCTCCTCTACTATGCCCAATTAAAGAAACATTACTTTTATCTATTTGTTTTTCAAATTTTTTATTATCTAATAACCAATCTATTACAGTAGAAAGATCATCTAATTCAATAGAAAAATTATTATTTCCAAATGCATCAAGATCTACAAAATCAACAGGATTTTTTGAATTAGTTCCATTATGAGAAAAATTTAACTTCAAAAAGAAAAATCCATTCAAGGCAAAATGGTGGGCAATTTTATTAAATGGCCCCCAATCTTTAAATCCCTTAAAACCATGAGAAAAAATTATAACTTTTTTATTAAAGCTATTTTGATTATAAGTTACATCAATTAATATTTCCTTTGACTGTTTACTTTGAAGAATAAATTCCTCTTTTTTCAATGTATAATTATTTAACTAATTCAGCAACCTTATCAGCTGCTTCCTGTAATAAAATTACAGATTCAACTTGAAGATTACTTTTATCAATTAGTTGCTTTGCCTCAACAGAATTAGTTCCTTCTAATCTAACAATAATAGGAACTTTAATATCTCCAATATTATTATACGCATCAATAATTCCCTGAGCTACTCTATCACATCTAACAATACCACCAAATATATTGATTAAAATAACTTTAACTTGATTATCCTTTAATATAATTCTAAACGCCTGTTCAACTCTCTTAGCATCTGCTGTCCCACCAACATCAAGAAAATTAGCAGGGTTACCACCAGCCATTTTTATAATATCCATAGTAGCCATAGCTAATCCAGCACCATTTACCATACATCCAACATTTCCATTAAGTTTAATAAAATTAAGCCCATATTCATCTGCCTCTACTTCAGTAGGATCCTCTTCTCTTCTATCTCTAAGATGATGCAGTTCCTTATGTCTAAATAAGGCATTATTATCTAAAGTAACTTTAGAATCAACTGCGAGTATTTTATTATCAGATGTCTTTAAAACAGGATTTATTTCAAAAAGGGATGCATCTAGACTTTCGTATGCATTACATAAAGATTTAACAAATATCTTCATTTCATTAAATGCAAGCCCATTTAATGATAAATCTAAAGCTATTTTTTCAGCTTGTGAATCAGTAATACCGATTTTAGGATCAATTTCTTGAGTAAATATCAAATTGGGGGTCTCTTCAGCTACTTTTTCGATATCCATACCACCTTGTGGAGAGTACATAATCATATTTTTTCCAGAGGATCTATTTAAAAGTACAGACATATAAAATTCACTGGTTTGATCTTCTCCAGGATAATAAACATCTTCAGCAATCAAAACCTGATTAACAAGCTTACCTTTCTTAGATGTTTGAGGTGTTACTAAATACATACCTAATATATTTTCTGAAATAGTTTTAACTTCTTCAATAGATTTAGCAAGTTTAACACCTCCACCTTTACCTCTACCACCAGCGTGAATTTGCGCCTTAACAACCCACCAATTAGTACCAGTATCTAAATTTAATTTCTTAGCAGCCTGAACGGCTTCTTCAGGAGTTGAAGCCACTATACCTCTCTGAATGTTTACTCCAAAACTATTTAGCAATTCTTTTCCTTGATATTCGTGTAAATTCATGATTTTTATTTAAGACTGTAAAAATATATGATTGATTTTAAATAAAGTAATCTATTGTACAATAAATTTTATTTTTGTAAAAATTTATAATAATTATATGTCCTTTAGATTTATTTTTTTTTTAATTCTATTTCCTCTTTTATCTTCTGCTCAATTCTCAGAGAAAAAAAAATATCAAATATCTAAAACTAATATAAAACCAAAAATAGATGGATATCTTGATGATATTACTTGGAAAAATTTAAATACAGCAAAAGATTTCACACAAATTGAACCGCGAAATGGTGAAAAAGAAAGAAACTTTCAAAGAACAGAAGTAAAGATATGTTTTGATGATAAAAATATCTATTTTGGAGTAATGATGTATGACAATGCTCCAGATAGTATTTTATGTGAACTTTCTAAAAGAGATGATGATAATAAAAATTTTGATGCTTTTGGAATTTGGATTGATCCCTTTAACAATACACAAGTTGAATATAATTTTATGGTAACTGCTGCAGGAGTTCAAATAGACAGAAAGTTTTCTAAAAGTGGTATTGATAAAAATTGGAATGCCATTTGGAAATCTGCAGTAAAAATAAATGATTTTGGATGGTCTGCAGAATTTGCAATTCCATTTTCTCAATTAAGATTCCCAAATCAAAATGAACCTTGGGCTTTAAATATGGTTAGAAAAATTAGAAGATATCGTGAAGATCTAAGCTGGAATTATATAAATCTTGATTACCAAAATAAAGCATTACAATCAGGTATTTTATCTGGAATTAAAATAAAAAATTCCCCACTTAGATTATCATTTATGCCATATTCTTCTATTTATACAGAAATATATAATGATGAAATTAGTTATCCATATAATTATGGAATGGATCTAAAATATGGAATAAACGAAAGTTTCACACTTGATATGACATTAATTCCAGACTTTGGACAAGTAGCATCTGATGCAATGGTTTTGAACTTATCACCTTTTGAAGTTAAATATGAAGAAAAAAGACAATTTTTTAATGAAGGTATAGAACTTTTTAATAAAGGAGGAGAAATGTTTTATAGCAGAAGGTTAGAAGACAATCTTATAAATGCATCAAAAATTACAGGAAGATCTAAGAAAGGAATGGGTATTGCTGGATTAAATGCAATAACAAGCGAGACAAATATAAATCCACTAAAAAACTATAATATTTTTATTTTAGATCAAGCATTTAAAAATAGTTCCTCAGTAAGTTTTATGAATACTAATATGATAAGTCTAGGTAACAGTAAAGACGTAAATGTAACTGGATTATTCACACAAATAAATAATAAGATAAATACTCATGTTTATAACGGAAAAATCAAGTTAAGTCAAGAATTTAGCAATGATATTAATACTATTGGTATAGCTGGTGATGTAAGTATAAAAAAAAATAGCGGAAATTATAGATATAATATTTATTCAAGTTTTAAGGATGAAAATTATAATACTAATGATCTTGGTTTTCTTCAAAAAAATAATGAAATTATTAGTGGTTTTGATCTTGGATATGAACAATTAAAAGAAAATAAAAATTTTATATCATCTAAACAATATATATTTCTTAAACATGAATCATTATTTACTGATAATAAGTTTGTAAATTTATATATTGAAGCTGAAAGTAAATTTGTTTTAAAAAATTATTTATTTATAATGGGTAAAATTATTACAAACCCATTTGAAAGAAATGATTATTATGAAGCAAGAACTCAAGATTTTAACACACCAGTTAAAAGATCTAAATCTATAAGAATTAGCAGCTATTCGTCTAGTGACTTTAGAAAGAAATTTGCTATTGATATAGGAGGTGGAATAACAATAAAACCTTTATATTCAGGATATGAATATAGTTGGAGATTATCACCTAGATACAGATTTACTGATAAATTATCAATGATATATGTTATTTCGATAAGAAATAAATTCAATGATTTTGGTTTTGTTCCTGATTTAGAAATAAATGGAAACATATCAGATTCAGAAGATTTTTTTGCTTTAAGAAATACATATATGATAACAAATGTATTATCAGGCAGTTATATTATTAACAATAAAATGAATTTTTCTTTTAAAATTCGATATCACACAGACCAAGTAGAAAATTTGAAATTTAGAAAGTTAGATAGCAATGGATATTTATATGAAAGTAATGATATTGACGAAATTAATATATCTGATAATAAAAATATAAATTATTCAACATGGACTTCTGACATTAGTTGGAGTTGGTGGTTTGCACCAGGTAGCCAAATTAATATTGTTTGGAAAAATGGAATTGATAATACAAACGATAATATTCAAAACAATTGGTTTGATAATATTAATGATAGTTTTTCAATTTTACAACAAAATAGTGTATCATTAAAAATTGTATATTATTTAGATTATCTTTACCTGAAGAAAAATAGATATGATTAAAGCAAGTAACTTATATTATTCCTATGGCAAAATTAATGTTCTTAATGATATAAATTTAGAAATAAAAAAAGGAGAATTTGTTTGTATAGTTGGTGATTCTGGAGCTGGAAAAACTACCTTGCTACAGCTTTTAGGAACTCTAGAAAGGATACAAAAAGGTACTGTTGAAATTAATGGCACTATTATTAATAATCTTAAAAGTAATAAACTTGCTCATTTGAGAAACAAAGAAATTGGTTTTATATTCCAATTTCATAACTTACTGTCTGAATTTACTGCATTAGAAAATATAATGCTACCAGGATTAATAAATGGAAATTCTAATAAGGAAGTAAAGGAAAAGGCAATTAAGTTATTAAATGAATTAAAATTATCTAAAAGATCCAATCACTACCCTGATGAACTTTCTGGTGGAGAAAAACAAAGAATTGCAGTAGCGAGATCTCTTATAAATTCTCCTTCTATTATTTTTGCAGATGAACCTTCAGGAAATTTAGATTCAAAATCTGCTAATGATCTTCATAAATTATTACATTTTCTCAATAAAAAAAATAAACAAACACTAGTAGTAATTACACACAATAATAAGTTAGCTGAACAAGCAGATAGAATAATAAAAATTCAAGACGGTAAAATAATTTAATATAAATGGGTAATAAATTACTATAATATTTTAATTTTGCACTTTGATGAATTATCAAAATCCACAACTACTTTATTTTCTTTTCGCTTTATCTATTCCTATTATAATTCATTTATTTAATTTTCGTAAGCATAAAAACATATACTTTAGTAGTATTCGTTTTTTAAAACAGATAAGAAAACAAAGTTCAACAAAATCCAAAATAAAAAATATTCTATTGCTAACAACAAGAATATTAGCAATCTCATTTTTAATATTTGCATTTTCAAATCCTTATCTTATAAAAAATGAAAAGAATAATAATGATGATGTATTTATCTATATTGACAATTCATACAGCATGGATGCTAACAACTTACATGGAAGAGCTATAGATATAGCAAAAAATACAGCAAGCAAAATAATTTCTAATTATCCTAAAAGCAGCAACTTCTTTCTTATAACTAATGATTTCTTAAATCATAAAAGTTTCAATAAAATTGATATTGAAAATAAAATTAATGAAATACAAACTTCTTACTCTATTAAAAATTTTAAAGAAATAATTGATCGTCTAAAAACAATGACTAGTAAAAATTCAGATCTATATATTATTTCTGATATGCAAAAATCTACCACTCAATTAAATAAATTGAGTGTCGATTCAAATATAAATTTATTTATCGTTCCAATCGAAATAGAAAAACCACCAAATCTAAGTATTGATAGTTGTTGGATAGAAAATCCTGTTTTAAGTAATGAAGAAGTAATAGAATTGAATTTTATTATAACAAATCATAGTGATATGAATATTAATGATGTAGTAGTTTATCTAAATATTGATAAAGAACAAAAATCACAGCAATATATTGATATTCAACCTAAATCTACAATTAGAAAAAAATTTAATTTTAAGACTGACTTTAAAAATATAATTCAGGGCAATTTAAATATTAATGACTATCCTATTTCATTTGACAATAAATTATATTTTACTTTAAAAAAGAATTTTAAAATCAATATAAGCTGTATCGGTTATAATGAAAATAACTCGCTGAATTACATATTTAAAAATGATAGTAATATATTTAATTTTAAATACTATAATATCAACAATTTAAAAATTGCAAATATATCTAACCAAGATTTAATTATACTAAATGAAATAACCGAAATTAATTCTGGNTTATTATCTACCTTAGAAGATTTAAAATCTAATTATGGAAGTATNGTTATTATACCACCTTCTAAACTAAATATATCTTCGTATAATATNATGCTTNAAAATTTAGGTGTAAGCACAATTATNGATCTCCATGAAGANACACTAAATATAAATTGGTTAAATACTAATCACAGTTTATTTAAAAATGTATTTAATGATGATATATCAAATATTAATTATCCAAAAGTTAAAAAATATTATACAATTAATGATAATAAAAATACCATTCCACTGATTAAGCTTGAGAATAATAAATCATTTTTAAATGTTTATTATCACAATAATTCTGCTATTTATCAATTTTTAACTCCAATAAATACTAATTTTTCAAACTTTCAAAAACACGCATTAATGGTTCCTACTTTTTTTAATATAGCTACTCAATCAATAAGAACGGAATCGTTATATAACATTATTGACAATAATATATTTACAACAAGCTTTAAAAATAAAAGCAACACATTACTTCATCTAAAAAATGATAAAATTGATATTGTAACAGAAAAAAAGATTTTTGAAGGTAAAGAATATTATTATACTAATAATTTAATTAATGAAAATGGAATATATAGTTTAACCATTAAAGACAGTATAGCTGATAAAGTTGCATTTAACTATAATAGTATAGAAAGTGATTTAATTACTTTAAATAATAACGAAATAAAAGATATTATAAATAAAAATAATATATATAATATCTCAATAATTTCTGAGGATAATCTCAACACTAGTTATGGTATAATAAATCAAACAAATAATCATTTAATGTGGAAATTAGCTTTGATATTATCATTGCTTTTTTTTGCAATTGAAATTTTTCTAATTAAAATTAAAAAAATATGAATTTATTAATAAAATCTGCTAAAATTATTGATCTTAACAGTAAGTTTCATAGTAAGATAGTTGATATATATATTAAAGATGGTAAAATTGATAAAATTGGAAAATCACTTAATATTTCAAAATCAGTTAATAATAAAACACAAGTTTTTTCAGCCAAAAACCTTCATATCTCTCCTGGATGGTTTGATATGCATGCTAATTTCGGTGAACCAGGTTATGAACATAAAGAAACTATAAATTCAGGATCCTTATCTGCATTAAGTGGTGGTTTTACTGGTGTTTTAATTATGCCTAATACAAATCCAAAGTTAGATAATAAGGGTTTAATAAGTTATATTAAAAAAATTACAAAAAATAATATAGTTGATATAATACCAGCTGGAAACTTAACTAAAAATGGATTAGGAAAAAATATGGTTGACATGTATGATATGCATAAAGAGGGATGTTTAGCATTTACTGATGATAAAGACTCTATAAATTCCAATAAATTATTAAAAATTGCTATGCTTTATTCCAAAGATTTTGATGGTTTAATTATGAATTTTCCATATGACAAAAGTTTATCAGATGGTGTTATAAATGAAGGGATAACTAGCACAAAATTAGGTTTAAGAGGTATTCCTTCTATTTCAGAAGAAATAATGCTAGATAGAGATTTAGCTTTATGTGAATATACTAAAAGTAAATTGCATTCAAGTTATATTTCAACAATTAATAGTATTAAAAAAATCAGAAATGCTAAGAGAAAAGGTTTAAATATAACTGCCGATGTTTGTGTTTATAATACATTTCTTACCGATAATTATTTAAATGATTTTGATTCTAGATTTAAAACATTACCTCCATTGAGAACTAAAAATGATATAAGAGCTATAATAAAGGCTTTAAAGGATGGAACTATTGATGTAATTACAATGGATCACACACCACAAGAACAAGAAAGTAAAAAAATAGAATTTGATAATGCTGCATTTGGTATAATTGGTCTAGAAAGTGGCTTCGGATTGATAGGAAAGTATCTATTACCGCATATTGAGCTAAGTCAAATAATAAATTTATTATCAACTAATGCAAGAAAAATTTTAAAATTACCAGAAATTAAGATAGATAAAGGAGAAAAAGCAAATATAACTATGTTTGACCCAACATTAGAATGGGAGTTAAAATATGATAATTTAAAGTCTTTATCTTATAACACACCATTTTTAGGACATAAATTAAAAGGAAAGCCACTAGCAATATATAATAATAAACAATTTAAAAAATGTTAATGCTCTATTACATATAACTTTTTCATAATTGTACCATCGCTGTAAATATATATTAGAAATAAATTTTTGTTAATTTTAGTTATATCAATTTCTCTCCCTAATACATCTGTAATCAATACTAATTTTTTAGAATTATTATTTGTTTCAAAACTTACATCAGTTTGATTATTTTTACTTTCATACAAATATAAATCATCAAGTGCCGCTTCTACTAAGCTACCACCACTTAGAGATCCATAAGCACTATCAGATGCTATAAATCGAAGTTGAACTTGAGATGAATTAGGATTAATAAAATCTTGCGCTCTAAAAGCAAATTTTCTCCAACTAATATCAGATGTAAGAGTATTTTCTACATATACCCAATTTACACCATCATCAGTAATCTGAACTTGCCACCAATCAGCATTTGGTTCTGCTCCAGTATTATTTGTATACCATCTCCAGTAACTAAACGCAGGATTAGTATAAGAACTAAGATCATACAACGGAGAATAAAGTGTTGTATGTCCATTATCTATATCACTTTCACCAATACTTGAAAATTCACTAGAAGCGTTTTCAGTAAAAGCACATTGAAAACCATTTAATGTATGTTGATTTGCAGTTTGAACAATACCTGATTGTGACATTGGTTCTAAATATGAACCCATTGGAACACCTATTTCCCACATACCAGTAGTTGCATTATCATTTATATCACCAGCCTGCCAAAAACCAACATTAAAATCAAAATCTTCTTCTTCCATTAAATCGTAACCTACTAAAGTATAATATGGTAGATTAGCATAAATTAAAGGAGTTGTATTTGAAGCCATTGGTTTACATGTTTTCACGCCATATATATCCTCAATTTCTAAATAATATGAAATTATTGTACCATTTGGTTGTGATGGTAACAGTGCTTGAAAATTATTTGAATTTTGTGTCATTGTAACATTACTCCAAGAATTATTGTTGTTAATTTTATAATAACAATTTGCAGCACTTAAATAATTAGCATCCCAAGGATATACATAAGTTAAATTTAAATCTACAGGAATGGAGGTATTTGCATTAGCTGATTGAATAGGAATATGATTAATCTCGGCATTTGATAATAGAGAAATACCATGTAATGCAAATGCTTGAACAATAGATATGTCATTAGGAGTACCATTAGTTAAATCAGCATCATTATCATCAGCATATAGTACTTCGATTAAAACATCAGTATATAAAACTCCTTCATCACCATTAGGAGCTTGTGGAGCTCCATCATAAACATACTTAAACAGGTCTAACATATCACTCATACTACCCAAATTTAAATAAGTATCCCAAAAAGCACCAGCAATAATTTCACCATCAGCATGTACTTCTCCAGAAATATCCTGCGGATATACTTTACGATTTTCATCATACCTTCTTACAAATACAGTTGGGTCAACTAAATCCCATCCATATCCTAAAACAGGAGATTGTGTGATTGATAGCGCCCATATATCAGCAAAACCTTCATTTAGTGCTCCATTAATCATACCAGAACCATACCTGTAAGAATTAATTGCATGACCATATTCATGATATACAACATCAGTTAATTTGGCAGTAGCTGGACAACCATTTCCTTCAGCATAAAAATTAACAGATCCATTATAAAAAGCATTACAGCTTCCAGCTTCATCAACATTTGTTTCCATCTGAAAATCTAAACCAGTGAATGTAGGAAATAATGACTTAAAATGAGAATGAATCATGTTTACACCAAAATAGGCAGTTCTTTCCTGTATGGTAGAATGATTATCAAAACTAAAATTAGATGGTACAACATTTGAAGTATGACTTGGAACAACTCCATTTGTTTTAACTTCGGAATAAAGTCCTTCAAGCTTATATTCAACTTGAGAAACAGAAGAAGGAAATGTAATATCACCATTACTATCAGTAAAATAATTAGTTCCAGAAGCAACATCTTTAACCTTTAAATTTACTAAATCTACAATTGCTGTTGGATTAAAAGGATGAGTAGTATAAACCTCACCTTCTACATGAGTATTAGACATAGGTGGTGCTTCATACATTACAGTATTTCTTCTCATTAATAAATCACCAGTATTAGCATCTATATAACATATATAGTTTGCAGGTCCATGCTTTATTCTAGTTTCAAGATAAATTTCATACACCAAATGATAGTTAAACTTTTTTTCACCAGGAATTGGCAGTATCTTTAGTTCAGAAGAAGGTATAATTTTAGAAATTCTAGCAGTAATACCTTGCTTAGCTGAAATAATTGCATTATCAACACTTAAATTAGGAATTATATTTAACTCAATATTATTATGTATATCTAGTCCAAATGCAACAAGCTTATTGTCTAGTGTAAGCTTAGCATAAAGATTGCTATTTATAATTTCAATGGAATTGAAATATTGTTTAAAATTTAAATTTTTATACTTATCGTTTACTATTTCTCTATCTAATTCTAAATCTATATCAACTGGAAAATTATTTTGTTCTAAAAAATTTATAACCTTTTCAGAAAGTGTATTGCCTGAAGTTAATAAAATAGGTTTACCAAAAGCTCTATGAGGCAATTGGTTTTGCTCGTTAAATATAACAAACCAATCATTATTATTCATTAAATAATTTCTCCATAAATTTTGACCCCTTAAAAATTGTTGATAATCACTATTTAAAGATTTAATAGAATTTATATATCTTACTTCATACTCATCAGAATGACTATGTTTAACTGAGTAGATATATTGACTATAAAATAAAAGAAAGAAAAGTAAATATTTTTTCATAATGTAGTTAGTTAATGATATTTTACAAATTTACAAATTTACAAATTTAAATTATAAAAATATTATTTGCCCATCATAAGATAAATTAATGTTATTTGGTAATGTTTTATTTATCTCATCATGTAAACCCATATAATGAGATATATGAGTGAATAATGCTTTTTTTGGTTGTAATTCATTAATAACACTTATTGCTTGACTTAAATTAAAATGTGAAAGATGAGGTTTAATTCTTAACGCATCTAATACAATTAAATCAGCACCTAACATTTTATTTTTCTCATCATCTGATATATAACTTACATCAGTTAAATAAATAAAATCATTAATTCTATAACCAAATACTGGTAATTTATAGTGCAAAGCAGATATAGGTATAATCTTAGTTTTATTTATATAAAAATCATTGTTACTTATAAGATTGATATTAACTTTTGGGGTTCCAGGATAAATTTCTTTAGAAAATATATATGGATATTCATTATTTAATACTTTTCTAGTTAATTTATTACAATAAACTTCAATAAATTTATTCCATTTATGATTATATGCCCTAACATCATCAAGTCCAGCTACATGATCCTTGTGATGATGGGTAAATATTATTGCATCTATATTTATAACATTATTATTTAGCATCTGATGTCTAAAATCAGGTCCAGAATCAATAATTAGAACTTGATTATCAACTTCAATCATAACTGATGATCGAAGTCTTTTATCTTTAATATTCTTTGATTTGCAAACTAAACAATCACAAGCAATTACAGGTACGCCTTGAGAAGTTCCAGAACCCAATATTGTTATCTTCATATTACCAACAAAATTATGGATAAATTATATTATCTATCAAATTATCTAACTAAATTTGTAAAAAAAATAATAATGAATAATCAAGTTATTCTAACAGCAGGACAAAAGGCTCTTAAAATAAATTTAGACAATACCATATACGGTTCATTTGTTGAAGTTGGAGCAGGTCAAGAAGTAGCTAGAAACTTTTTTAAAGTAGGTTCAGCTTCCGGCACAATTGCAAAAACTATGTCTGCATATGATAAAGATTTTTCAAATGCAATTTATGGAAAAGAAAAAGATAATAGATATGTATCTAAATCTAGACTAAAAAATATGCTGGAGCATGAATATAATTTACTAGAAGAAAGACTTGATAGAAAAAAATTTAAGAACACACGATATTTTGCTTTTGCAAATACCATTACTACTATCAATTATGACAAAACTACAAGAGGTCATGGTTGGATTGGTTTACGTTTCCAACTAAACCCCTTACAAAAACCATCAGATTTTATATTTCATATTCATTTAAATGATCAAGATGCAAAGCTACAACAAGACACAATAGGTATTATTGGCACTAATTTGGTTCATGCCTGTTTTAATGAAACAGACCCCAAGAATATACTTAAAAGATTATATGATAATCTTGCAAAAGATCAATTTGAAGTAAGTATGGTAGAGGTAATGGGACCTGCATTTAAAAATATTGACAATAGACTATTAAGCTTGACTTTAGTTAAAGAAAATATGACTAATGCTGTAATTTTTACTCCAGATGGTAGAAATCAACAACCTGCAGATATATTATATAAAAAAAATATTTTAACATTAAGAGGTAGCTTTAGACCTGTAACAAAAGTTAATATTGACATGTTGGAAAGAGGTCTAATGGTATTTAAGGAAGATAAAAAAGTTACAATTAATAATATTCAAATATTATTTGAGATAACACTATCGAATTTAAAAGCAGATGGTGAAGTTGACGATCAAGATTTTCTTGATAGAGCAGATATATTATGTTCATTAGGATATACTGTTATGATATCAAATTATAAAAAGTATTATAAATTAACCGAATATTTATCTCAATTTACCAAAGAAAGAATGGGTATGATTTTAGGGGTGGATAATTTATTGAATATGTTTGAAGAAAAATATTACAGAAATCTCAATGGTGGAGTTATGGAAGCATTTGGAATAATTTTTACAAGAGATATTAAATTCTACTTATACCCTTATAAACCAAACCATAATTCAAATATTATTAATAGTAATAATATACCAATACACCCAAGAGTTAAGGAGCTTTATAATTACTTAATTACTAATGGAAGAATAAGGGATTTAGATTATAATGAATCTATATTAGATATATTCTCTAGGGATATACTAAAAAAAATTAAATCATGTGAAACAGGAACTTGGGAGAATTCTCTCCCTAATGGTGTTGCTGATTTGATAAAAAAGAAAAATCTATTTGGAATTACCTGTGAGATAAAATAACTATCCAAATGTTAAAGAAAATTTTTATTATATTGTTGTTTATCCCGTTTATATCAAATGCGCAGCGCGGCGGAAAAAATAATTTTAATGGTGATTTTTCAAAGTTTGGAAAAAAATCTAAAACAGAATATTTTAGAGGTAATATAAGTGGTAAAATTATAGATAATAATACTGGAAATGGCCTTGAATATGCAAATATTAGTTTAATAAATGTAAAGTGGGATAAAATAATTGAAGGAACAATTTCTGGTAGTAATGGCAAATTTTCAATTTCTGGAATTTTAATAGGAGATTATGTTTTAAAGATCAATTATATTGGCTACAAGACAAAAGAAGTTGGATTTCAAATAACAAAAAGAAATCCTGATATTAATCTTAAAGATATTTCTCTAGAAATAAGTTCAGAAGTCTTATCCGAAATAACTATTAATGAGGAGAAACCTGTATATGAATCTAAAATCGATAAAATTATATATAATGCTGAAAGCGATGACAGCGGAGCCTCTGAGGATGCAACTGATGTTTTAAGAAAAGCTCCTTTACTTTCCGTTGATTTTGATGGAAATGTAGAATTAAGAGGATCAAAGCAAATTAAATTTTTATTAAATGGAAAAGCATCAAGTTTCTTATCACGAGATCTAGCTTCTGCTCTACAAATGATTCCAGCAGATGAAATAAAGAGTGTTGAAATAATTACTTCTCCTGGAGCTAAATATGATGGTGAAGGAGAAGCTGGGATAGTAAATATCATTACACAAAAAAAAATAATTGACGGATATAAAGCATCAGTTGATGGATCATTTGGAACACGAAACAATAAAAATGGCTTTAATTTGACACTTGGAAAAGGTAGATTTAGCCTATCAGCAAAAGGAAATGCCTGGTATAGTTGGCCAAGAGAAGGAAATACAACGTTTTTTAGAAGAGATTGGAATGAAAATGGAGATACTAATATGCTAACTAATAATGGAGTTAGTGAAAGCCAATGGATTGGATATGGGGCAGGTATAAATATGTATTATGATATTAATGCTTACAATTCAATTTCTTCTGATGTTAATTTTAGAGGGAGAAATACTCCTTCAAAAAATACAACTTCTATCAATTATAATGGAAATATTTTAGATACTTCATATAATTACAATTCATACCTCCAATCTACAAATATTAGAAATAATATAAGCTGGAATACTGATTATACTAAAACATTTGATACAGAAGATAAGGAATTAAGTTTATCTTATCAATTAGGAAATAGAATAAGAGATAATATAACTGAGCTATATGAAAATGATAGTATAATATATCTTAAAAATATAAATAATGAAATAAATATAGAGCACACTTTACAAGTTGATTATACTCAACCAATAAATAATCATTTAATTGAACTTGGTGGGAAAATGATAATAAGAGATCAAAAAATGGATTATGAGACTCAATCAGACAGTTCAGAATTTATTTTTGATAATGAAGTTTTTAATTATGTTCAAATAGTGAGTGCTGCTTACCTGTCAACAAACATAAACTTGCCAAGTGATTTTAGTTTAAAATTAGGAGCAAGACATGAAAATACAAAAATTGAGGGTGAATGGAAAAATGGGTCTAATGTTCCTTTTAAAGAAGGATATAATAACTTTTTACCAAATTTGACTTTTTCCAAAAAATTAGATGTTGGGAAAAGTATTAAATTAAGTTTAAATTCTAGAATATCAAGACCAAGTAGCAGCTATATTAATACAAATACTAATATTACTAACAACAAAAATATTACAGTTGGTAATCCTGAATTAACTCCATCTACTACTCAACAAATAGAACTTGGCTATAATAGTTTTGGAAGGAAATATCAAGGCAGTTACTATGCTTACTACAAACAAAGCAGTGATTTAATAGAATCATTTTTAATAGTTCAAAATGACTCCTCAATAACTACATATAAGAATGTAGGAAGTAGTACTAGATTTGGATTAAATTATTATGGATCAATTAGATTAAAGAATCTAACCCTTAGAGGGGGAATTAATTTATATTCATACAATGCTGAAGATTATTTATTATCAAATGAAAGTAGATCTGCTATACTGTACAATTATAATTTTGGAATTACTTTAAAACTAAAAAATAATTGGAAAGCTGAAGGATTTGGATTTGCCAGATCTCCTTCACAAACTATCCAAGGGACATCAACTAGCTTTTCTATGATGAGCTTTGGGATTAAAAAAGAATTTAAAAATAAAAGAGGTTCAATTGGAATAAGAATAGTTGAACCTTTTGCAAAGGATGGTAATAAAATCTGGACAACCGAATTAAGTGGTTCTAATTTTCATCAAATATCTGAAAGAACAACTAAATTTACATCTATAGGTATTAGCTTTAAATATACATTTGGAAAATTAAATTTTAAAACAAATAACAAAAGAGGAAAAATTAATAATGATGATGTTTCTGAAGAATCAAACACTGAATATTAAAAAGATATCACAAAACTTTTCTGATAATATCCTCAATACTTTTAAAAGAATTATTTAATTTATGATTTATATCTTTAATACTAACCCAGGAAACTTTTTCGATACCCTCATCAATTTGAGGAATTAATTTTTTATCATATTTTGTATTCATTATGTACCAAGTAGTTTTTTTTAAAATATCCTCAAATTCTGTAGTATAAATATGATAAGATATGATTTCTTTTCCTTTAATAGTCAAATCTTTAACACCAGTCTCTTCTTCTACCTCTCTAATTGCACACTCTTTTAGATTTTCGTCAGGCTCAACTTTTCCTTTTGGCAAATCCCATAATCCATTTCTAAATATCATCAGTAATTTAGTATCATTAAAAACAATTCCGCCTGCAGCATTAACTATTTTATATTTACTACAAAAATCTTTCCAATTTTCATTTATAATTAAAATTGAATTATTTACATAAACTTTATATTTTTGTGACATGATATACGATTTTGAAATTGCTAAACAGGTTGCCAAATCATTATTGCAAATAAACGCAATTATTTTACAACCGAAAAAACCATTTATATGGACTTCTGGTTGGAAATCTCCTATTTATTGTGATAACCGAAAAATATTATCTTATCCTGAAATCAGAAATAATATTAGACAAAACTTATCAGCTATAGCTTTAAATCATTTTAAAGGAGCTAATATTATAGCTGGAGTTGCAACAGCTGGAATTCCACATGGAGTTTTAGTTGCAGAAGAAATAGGTGCACCTTTTATATATGTAAGAGATAAAGCCAAAAATCATGGAAAAAAAAATCAAATAGAAGGCTATTATAATATTGGTGACTCTGTAATATTGATTGAAGATTTAATTAGTAGTGGTAAAAGTAGTATTGCTGCTGCAGAAGCTTTAATAACAAAGGGATTAAACATTAAAGGTATAATATCTATTTTTAATTATGGATTTAATCATGCGAAAAATAGTTTTAAAAAATCAAAAATTGAATATATTTCCCTTTGTGATTATGATACATTATTAAAACAAGCTATAGATTCACAATATATTGAAAAAAATGATTTAGAAATTTTAAAAGATTGGAGAAAAAACCCTTCAATATGGAAAAGTTAAAATATATATTTTAATTCGCTATTTAAAAATTCTCTCTCTACACCATTCGACTCATCATAAATTACAAGTGTGCCATTATCTAATGTAGTTTTAATTCTTCCATAAAATTGCTTATTATTTGACATAAATCTAAAACTTTTTTCAAGTAAATATAATTTGTTGTTATATTCATTTAAATCAGAATAACCTATTTTTAATTTTTTATACCGCACCTCAATAATATCAAGTAATTGCTGCTTTATTTGATGAGTATGAAAATTATTAATTAACTCTAAAAACATTGAAGTTGCTGGAGGACTATATTGTAAAAATTTACCTTGATTAATATTTAATCCTATACCTATTATAGAATGTGAAATAATATTGTTGCTAAAAATATTTTCTATCAATACACCAGCTATTTTTCTATTATTAATTATAATATCATTTGGCCATTTAATCAACGCATTGATACCATATAATTTAAGTAAATCAAAAATTGATAAACATACCAATCTATTAATATCAAAAATATTATTTATACTAATCTTAGGTTCTATTAATATACTAATCAGTAAATTATTTTTTTTCTCACTCTCCCAAGAATTATTCATTTGACCTTTGCCATTTTCTTGAAAATCTGTTGTAACATATAATCCCTCAGAAAAAATATTATTTTTTCTTAATGATAATAGAAAATTATTAGTTGAAGAAATACTATCTAAATGAATATTATTATTAAATAACAAATTCTATATATTTATAGTTAAAAATGTATTTTTGCATGCAAAATTAATTTAAATTAATAAATGCCTAAAGTTAAAATTCTTTTAGACAAAATTGTAAGTTCAATACAAGATATGAAAGGAAAAGAAATTATATCTTTAAACTTACAAAAAACAGAATCTAATATATGTAAATATTTTGTAATTTGTACTGGTAATTCAAATACACATGTAAATGCAATAGAAAAAAGTATTAGAAAAAAAGTAGCAGAAGAACTAAAGGAAAAACCAAATAATATTGAAGGATATAAAATATCTGAATGGATATTGATAGATTACACAGATATTATTGTACATATATTCCAAAAGAACATTAGACTATATTATAATTTAGAAGATTTATGGGGCGATGCAGATCGCATTAATTATAAAGCAAGTTAAAAATATGAAAAATAAAAAACAAAAAAGTTCAGGTAATTTTAAATTTAAGATCTATTGGATTTACGCAATAATATTTGTTTTCTTTTTGGGACTACAATTTAGTAATTCTGAACCAACTGAATCTACAAATTGGCAAGAATTCAATCAAATGATGTTACAAGCAAGAAAAGTTGATAAAATTGTTGTAATAAATAAAGAAAAGGCTTACATCTATATTAAAAAGGAAAATTTACGTGAAGAGCAATTTAAAAGTGTAAGTAAACGCATGTTTGGCGATACTCCTAATTATGGACCACACTACTACTTTGAAATTGGATCTGTTGAAACATTTAATGATAATTTAAAAGAAGCACAAAAAAATATTGATGAATACGACAAAATTTCTCCTTATTATGAAACAAGAAAAGATATTTTTGGTGATATATTAAGTTGGATTCTTCCATTAATAATTTTTATAGGAATTTGGATCTTTATTATGAAAAGAATGAGTGGTGGTAGCGGTGCAGGAGGACAAATCTTTAGTATTGGAAAAGCTCAAAATAAGCTTGTAGATAAAAATAATATAAAAGTTACATTTAATGATGTTGCAGGTTTAGAGGGTGCTAAAGAGGAGATAAAAGAAATTGTAGATTTTTTAAAAAACCCCATTAAATATACAAAGATAGGAGGAAAAATACCAAGAGGAGCTATGTTGATTGGACCTCCAGGTACTGGAAAAACTTTATTAGCCAAAGCAGTTGCTGGTGAAGCAAAGGTTCCTTTTTTCTCACTGTCTGGATCTGATTTTGTTGAAATGTTTGTAGGAGTTGGTGCATCTAGAGTTAGAGATCTTTTTAAGCAAGCAAAAGAAAAAGCACCATCAATAATTTTTATTGATGAAATTGATGCTATTGGTAGAGCAAGAGGAAAGAATGCAATGACAGGTAGTAATGACGAAAGAGAAAATACTTTAAATCAACTACTTACAGAAATGGATGGATTTGGAACAAATACTGGTGTGATAGTTATTGCAGCAACTAATAGAGCGGATGTTTTAGATAGAGCATTAGTTAGACCAGGAAGATTTGACCGACAAATATATGTAGACCTACCAGATCTTATTGAGAGAAAAGAAATCTTCAAAGTTCATTTAAAGCCATTGATTTTAAAAAAAGATATAGATGTAAATTTTCTCGCTAGACAAACTCCAGGATTTTCTGGTGCTGATATTGCAAACGTATGTAATGAAGCAGCTCTTATTGCAGCTAGAAAATCAAAGAAAAAAGTTGATAAAAAAGATTTTCTTGATGCAGTAGATAGAATAATTGGTGGATTAGAAAAAAAATCTAAAATAATATCTCCATTAGAAAAAGAAACAATAGCATTTCATGAAGCTGGACATGCAACAGTAAGTTGGATGTTAGAATTTGCGTCACCCTTAATAAAAGTTACAATCGTTCCAAGAGGAAGATCATTAGGTGCTGCTTGGTACCTTCCTGAAGAGAGACAATTAACAACAACTCAACAAATGTTAGATGATATATGTGCAGCATTAGGAGGAAGAGCAGCAGAAGAAGTATTTTTTAACAAAATTTCTACAGGCGCATTAAGTGACTTAGAAAAAATAACTAAACAAGCCTATGCTATGGTTAGTATTTATGGTCTAAGTAATGAAGTAGGTAACATATCGTATTATGACTCATCTGGTCAGCATTCTGGATTTACAAAACCATACTCTGAAGAAAGAGCAAAATTAATTGACAATGAAGTTAGTAAGATAATTGAAACTCAATATAAAAGAGCAAAAAAAATATTGATTAAGAGTAAAGAAAAAGTAAAAAAATTAGCTAAAGAATTATTAGATAATGAAGTTATTTTTAAAGCTGACCTAATTGATATTTTTGGTGAACGAAAATGGAAATCTTTTGAAGAGGAACAATTATTAAAATTAGATGAAGAAAATAATAAAAAGAATAAATAATTTCTTTTTTAAAAAATGAAAAAAGATTGGTTAAACATTATTAAATCTGATGATCTAATGCAAATTAATATTATAAAAGGGTTATTATATCAAAATGGTATTAAATCAGTTATTGTAAACAAACAAGATTCATCATATTTAATGTTTGGAGAAATCTATCTTTATATACAAGAAAAGGACTTTACTACAGCGAATGATATTATTAGAAAGAATGAAAGAAATATATAAAAGAGGTATTACTGGATTATTGTATGTAAGTATAATATTATTATGCTTGACACATTCATATTTATCATATTTTACATTATTTTTAATTTTAACAGTATTTTCATTATATGAAATGTGGAAGCTCAGAAAAGGAAAAAAAAAATTTATTGCCCTTTTATATGTAATCATACCTTTCTTTTTAGTTCAAATAATAGCAATAGATAGTAATTTTACTGAAAATAAATTCAACTCCACCCCTATCCTATTATTATTTATACTTACTTGGATATTTGACATATTTGCATTTTTAACTGGAAGAAAATTTGGGAAAAATAAAATATTACCTAAAATTTCTCCCAAGAAATCTTGGGAAGGATTTTTTGGTGGTACTATATTTACATTATTAGCTAGTTATATAATAACTAATCACTTCACTATATTTAGCATTTATAATCCTATTACTATATCACTATTTATTCCATTTACTGCAACTACTGGTGATTTTATAGAATCATATTATAAAAGAAAGGCAAAAGTAAAAGATTCGGGAAATTTATTACCTGGACATGGAGGCATACTTGATAGAATGGATGCATTTATGATAACTATACCAATATTATACATATACATAAATTACATAATATGAAGATTCATAAAGAAGGAAGAAAAATTATTTTAATTGAAATTGCAATACTGACATTGATTTGGTATTTTTTTCCTGAACTAAATATATTATTAGTCATACTAATACTATTCACAATGTTAACTATTTATTTCTTTAGAGTTCCTAATAGAGAATTAAATATTAAAGAAAATAATGTATATGCGCCTTGTGACGGTAAAATAGTAGTGATTGAAAAAACAATAGAAAACGAATACTACAAAGATAAAAGAATACAAATTTCAATTTTTATGTCTCCACTTAATATTCATAACAATCTATATCCAATAAGTGGTGAGATTGAATATACCAAATATCATCCTGGAAACTTCTTGTTTGCATGGAATCCAAAAGCATCAACAAAAAATGAAAGAAGCACAATTGTAATTAACAACAAAAAGATTTCAATATTGATAAGACAAATCGCTGGAGCTTTAGCTAGAAGAATTATTACTTATCCTAAAAAAAATGATCAAGTTAATGCTGGTAATGAGTTAGGTTTTATAAAATTTGGTTCACGAGTTGATTTATTCTTACCAGAATCAACAAAAATTAATGTAAAATTAAATGAAAAAGTAATAGGTGGAAAAACTATAATTGGAATATATTAACAGAATTTACTATATTTGTTGAATAATTAAATCAAATACTTATGAAAAAAATAATTTTATCAATTCTATCTTTAATAATCATTTTTAGTGCAGCTAGTGTTGTAGCATCTTCATACCTACTACCACAAAATCAAAGTGATGTTATGATATCAGAAAATACTGATAAAGAAGAACCAATCTGTGAGAAAACTGGAAAGGTTTGCAAAAAAACTTGTGAAAAAAAAGCGACAAATTCATGTTGTCAAAGTAAAAAGAATTATTCTTGTTCTAAATCTGAAAAGAAATCTTCTTGCTGTAAATCAAAAAATAAATCTTCTTGTTCTAAATCTAGTAATAAAGGATTTGATTTTAACAAATCTAACAACTATGGTGAAAAAAAATCTTGCTCAAAAAAAGAAAATAAAAAATGTTGTAAGAGAAAAACAATTGATGAAGTAAAAGAAGTTGCTAACGAAAAAGAAAATACAGAAGAAGTTATAGAAGAATAACTAAACACATAAAACAATAAGCCACTTAGCAATAAGTGGCTTTTTTTTTAAATGGAATTTATACCACAGAAAATATCTGACTATTCTAATCTTTTCTCTGAAAAGGAATCTGATCTTTTACAAAAAATTAGTAGAGAAACTCATTTAAAAATGATTAATCCACGAATGTTATCAGGTCATATCCAAGGAAGATTCCTTTCAATGATTAGCAAAATGATAAAACCTATTAATATTATTGAAGTTGGAACATTTACTGGATATTCTACATTATGCTTAGCAGAAGGTTTGAAAAAAAATGGAAAAATACACACAATTGATATTAATGAGGAATATGCAGAATTTGCTAAAAAGTATTTTATTATGTCAGATTACAAAAAAAAAATTAATCAATATGTTGGTGATGCAACAAAAATTATACCAAAAATTAAATATAATTTTCAGTTAGCCTTTATTGATGCTGACAAAACTAACTATTCAAAATACTATGATTTAATATTTAAAAAATTAGATATTAATGGATATATTATTGCTGATAATGTACTATGGAGTGGAAAAGTCACTGAAAACAGGAAGGACAAAGAAACCAATTCAATACATAATTTCAACAATATAGTAATGAATGATAATAGAATAGAAAATATTTTGCTTCCAATTAGAGATGGATTAATGATTTGTAGAAAAATAAAAAATTAAGAAGTGAGTATATTCAATATTTATTATGTCTATATTTAAAAATACTGAAGTTGCTTTTAAAGATAAAAATAGATTTGATTTATATCGAGCTTATTTGCTATTTAAAATAATTAGCAATCCAATACTATCAAAAATTCTAATTACTATATTAAAAATTTCTTTCAAATTACATTTACCTATTAATTGGATTATTAAAAATACAGTATTTAAACAATTTTGTGGCGGAGAAAATATTAGAACAAGTAAAAAAATCACTAAAAAATTATGGGCGTCTAAAATTGGTTCTATATTAGATTATTCAGTAGAAGGAAATCAAAGTGAATTAGATTTTAATAAATGTATGAATGAGATAATTAATTGTATTAAATATGCAAGTGAAAATGATAATATTCCATTCTCAGTTTTTAAAACAACTGGTATTACTAACTTTGAATTATTAAAAAAAATTAGTTCAGGCAATGAATTAAATGAGATAGAAAAAAAACAAAAATATCTACTTGAAAAAAAATTTGATAAAATCTGTTATAATGCTGAAAAATACAATGTTCCTATTTTAGTTGATGCTGAAGAAAGCTGGATACAAAATGCTATTGATGAAATTGTATTAAAAATGCAAAAGAAATATAACAAACATAAACCTATTGTTTACAATACTCTACAAATGTATAGACATGATAGAATTAAATATTTAAATCAAATATTAAAAGATGCTAAAAAAGAAAAGTTTTATTTAGGTTTAAAAATTGTAAGAGGTGCTTACCATCAAAAAGAAATTAATAGAGCAAAAAAATTTAATTATATATGTCCAGTTCATACTTTAAAAAATAAAACCGATGAAGATTTTAATGAAGCATTAAAAATATGTGTAAAGAACTATGAAATAGTGTCAATATGTGCTGGTACTCATAATGAAGAAAGCTCTGCAATTTTGTCAAAATTAATTACAAATAATAATATAAATAATAGAATATATTTTTCTCAACTATTAGGCATGAGTGATCACATTTCATATAATTTATCAAAAAAAAATTATAATGTTGCTAAATATGTTCCTTATGGACCAATTAGAGAGGTGATACCATACCTAATTAGAAGAGCAGAAGAAAATATTTCAATTGAAGGCCAAATAGGTAGAGAATTATCAAATATCATTTTAGAAATTAAAAGAAGAAACTAATTATCACAGATATTTTTTTCATTATTTAAAGTAAAACTCATTACAGTAACATCCCCACTAGCAAAACAATATTCAAATCTAACAGAAAGAAAACTATTTAATAAATTATTTTCAACTACAAAATATTGACATGGGGTTGATTTTTTATCACTTAAATTAAAATTTACTTTTCCATCCTCCCTAACTGATAATATATCAGATTTTTTTAAATCATAATATATTAATTGACACTCTGCCTCAATACTAAAATTTGGGTCTTTCTTCTTATTAGTTTTTTTGTCATATGGGTATAAATGAGAAATAACTCTCTTGCTAGGACTAAAATAATCTATGTAGGCATAAAATGTTTTTTTTAATCTATTTTCAGGCCCAAATGAAAGGAATATTAAACCTAGAGAAAAACCAATCCCAAAATAATAAAATCTTTTAGCTAATCCTTTTTTAAGAAATAATTTTCTAATTATTTTCATTACTGCTTACTAGATATAATTAAATCAATATCAACACTTGGAATATTAAAATACTTACTTAGAAGATTATTAGTTAAATTACCATTAAAGGTATAAATACCTTTTCTAATAGGATTATTAGTTGATATTGATTTTTGTAATCCACCCATATTAGAAATTTTTAATAAAAGAGGGGTAATTATATTACTAATTGCCATCGATGCAGTTCTAGAAACTCTAGAAGCAATATTTGGAACACAATAATGAACAACATCGTGTTTAATATATGTAGGTTTTTTATGTGAAGTAACTTCAGAAGTTTCAAAACAACCTCCTTGATCAATACCAACATCAACGATAACAGCACCTGGTTTCATTTCCTTAACTATTTCTTCATTCACTACACACGGAACTCTTTTATTACCAACTCTTAAAGCTGCAATAACTACATCAGCTCTTTTTAAAGATTTTAATAAAACCTTAGGTTGTAATGTGGAAGTACCAACTCTATAATTAATATTGTTTTGCAATCTTCTTAATTTTGTTGATGAGTCATCAAATACTGTAACTGATGCTCCTAGTCCTAGCGCAGTACGACATGCATATTCGGAAACAGTACCAGCTCCTATAATTACAATATTAGTAGGAATAAGACCAGAAACACCACCTAACATCAAACCCTTTCCATTATGATAATTAGATAAATACTCAGAAGCTAATAATATGGAAGTATTACCTGCTATTTCACTCATGGCTCTTACTATAGGAAGTTTTCCATGATTATCTTCAATAAATTCAAAACCAAAAGAAGTAATTCTTTTTTTATTTAAGTTGTTAAAATATTGTTTTGTCTGAGTGCTCATTTGAACAGCAGAAACTAATTTTTGTTCAAACTTTAATAATGATACTTCTTTATTTGTTAATGGTTCAATCTTTAAAACAAATTCAGATTTTAATACTTCATCTTTTGTTATAGCAATTTTAGCGCCCTTTTCAATATATTCATTATCAGAAAAATTAGAAGCATCTCCAGCACCCTTTTCAATTATTACAGAATGGCCATTTGCAACTAGTAAACCAACAGAATCTGGAGTGAGAATAACTCTATTTTCTTGAAATGATGTTTCCTTTAAAACACCAATATTTAAACTTTTTAAGTGAGATTTTATTTCCAACATCTCCTCTTGAGGAAGCACACTAAACGAACTAAATATTTTCTCTTTTTTCATAAACTAAAATTTAACATCAATATATCTTTTATTTTCTAACATCCTCATATGAATTGTAACAAAATTTTCATCAATAAATTTAGCTCCAATTTCCGGCCATTCAATAAAACAATAATTTGTTCCTAATAAATAATCTTCATAACCTATATCTAATAATTCCATCTCATTTTTAATTCTATACAAATCAAAATGATATATTTTTTGATTATTATTTATTAGATATTCATTAACAATTGAAAATGTTGGACTATTTACTAAATCTTTAACACCAAGTAAATTAGACATAGATTTAATTAATGTTGTTTTTCCAACACCCATTTCAGCAAAAAAAGCAAATTTTCTATGATTTTTAGTTAAATTAATAATTTTATTTGCAACTAAATCAAGTTCCTTTAAATTATTTACTTTAAAATGCTCAATCATTTATTTTGATTTTAATGATATAATGGGAATAAGCATTTCCTCCATTGAAATACCCCCATGTTGATATGAATTCTTATAATAATTCACAAATTGATTATAGTTGTTCTGATACACAAAATACATATCCTCTTTAGCAAAAATATACTTACTACTTAAATTTTGCGCGGGTAAATAATACTCACTCGGCTTAACTATCTCAAAAACATCATTTTTTTGATAATTAAGATTTTTACCTTGTTTGTAACGTAAATTAACATTAACATTTCTATCACCAATTACTTTAGAAGGTTTATTTACATTAATCGTTCCATGATCAGTAGTTATAATAACGTTAGCTTTAGATTTTGAAATTTCTTTCAAAATTTCTCTTAATGGAGAATGATTAAACCAAGAATTTGTGAGAGATCTATATGCAGCATCATCATCAGCTAATTCTTTAATAACTTTCATATCAGTACGTGCGTGAGATAACATATCAACAAAATTATAAACAATAACATTTAATTTATTATTAATTAAATTATTAACTTTTGTAATAAATTTTCTGCCAAAATCAATATTTGTAATTTTAGTATACGATATTTTTTCTGTATTTATACCATTTCTTGCTAAATTATCTATTAAAAACTCTTTTTCAAACATGTTTTTACCTCCATCATCTTCATCATTTTTCCAATAATTTGGAAATCTTTTCTCCATCATAGAAGGTAAAAGTCCTGAAAAAATAGAATTACGCGCATACTGAGTTGCAGTAGGTAAAATACTAGTATACATTTTTTGATATAATATGTCAAAATCCTCCAATATTTGGGCTTCGATAACTTTCCACTGATCATATCTTAAATTATCTATAAGAATAAAATAGGTTGGTTGAGCATTAGAGATAATTGGAATAACTTCATCCTTAATTATTTTATGAGACATTAGAGGAGAATTTTTATCATATAACCAATCCTTATAATTTTTCTTAACAAACTTAAAGAACTGAGCATTTGCATCGGATTTTTGCATATCTAATATTTGTTCAATACCATTCTCCCCAGTATTTTCGATTTCTAATTGCCAATATGTTAATTTTTTATAAATGTCATACCAATCATCTATAGAAGAAATACATGATAACATTTCAGTTATTTTACGAAAATCTTGTTGATATTTCATGGTTGTTTTTTCTTCAACTAATCTAGATAGATCTAAATTCTTTTTAATTGCAAGTAAAATTTGTAATGGATTAACAGGTTTGATTAAATAATCTGAAATCTTAGACCCTATAGCTTCTTCCATAATACTTTCTTCTTCACTTTTTGTAATCATTACAACAGGAATATGAGGAAATCTCTGTTTTATAATTGTTAAAGTTTCTAAACCAGATAATCCTGGCATATTTTCATCTAAAAAAATTAATTGTACTGATTTTTCATGAATTAAATCTAACGCTTCATCGCCACTTTTTGCTGGAATCACATTATAACCTTTTTCTTCTAAATAAATTAAATGTGGTTTTAATAGATCTATTTCATCATCTGCCCAAATTATATTTATCATGTTTTTATAATTTATATTTACAAAAATTAAAAAAAATACTTTATTTGCCTAATAAGAATGAAATGAAAAAAGATAAAATTATAAATGATCCAATCTATGGTTTTATAAACATAGAAAGTCAGTTAATTACTAAAATAATTAATCATCCATATTTTCAAAGACTAAGAGAAATAAAACAACTAGGCTTATCTTATCTTGTATATCCAGGAGCAAAACATACAAGGTTTCAACATGCAATAGGATCAATGTATCTTATGCAAATAGCTATCAATCAATTAAGAAAAAAAAATAATATAATTACTGATGAGGAATCAGAAGCATTGAAAATTGCTATCCTATTACATGATATAGGGCATAGCCCATTTTCACATGCTTTAGAAAACTCACTAGTTAAAAATATTTCTCACGAAAGTCTTTCATCCTTATTTATGTATAAACTAAACGAAGTTTTTAACAATAAATTATCATTAGCTATAAAAATATTTAACAACAACTATCATAAAAAATTTCTTCATCAACTTGTTTCCTCCCAAATTGATATGGATAGATTAGATTATTTAAAGAGAGATAGTTTTTTTTCAGGTGTAAAAGAAGGTAATATAAATACGGATAGAATTATTAAAATGATTAATGTAGTTAATGATAAATTAGTAGTTGAAGAAAAAGGAATATATTCAATAGAAAATTTTTTAATTGCTAGAAGATTAATGTATTGGCAAGTATATTTACATAAAACAGTAATATCTTCAGAAAACATGTTAATTAAAGTTCTAAATAGAGCAAAAGAGATAATTAATAAAAAAATATTTACTACACCAGCTTTAAATATTTTCCTAGAAAATGATTTTTCTCATAATGATTTTATTAATAATTCTAATCTAATTGATATTTTTTCTAAGCTTGATGATACAGATATTTATGTGTGTCTAAAATATTGGATGAAAAATGAAGATTTTGTATTATCAAACTTATCTAAAATGATTGTAAATAGAAATCTTTTAAAAATTGAAATACAGAACATCCCTTTCAGTGATAAAAAAATAAATAGTTTCAAAGAAAAATTTATAAAAAAATATAATATAAATAGAGATGAAATAAATTATTTTGTTTTTACTGACAAAGTAAGCAATAGATTATATAATCTTGATGAAAATAATATAAATATTTTATTAAAAAGTGGGAAAATTATAGATATTTCAAAAGCTTCAGATCAATTTAACAATGATGTATTAAATAGAAAAGTTGAAAAGTACTTTTTATGTTATCCTAAATCATTATAATATATTAATTTTACATCATAATAATAAATATGCATCTTTCTGCAAAAACAATAACAAAAATTGTAAACGGTTCAATAATCGGTAACAGTGAAGAAATAGTAAATAATTTTGCGAAAATTGAAGATGCAAAAAAAGGAGACGTCACATTTTATTCAAATTCTAAATATTCTAAATATTTTAACAATTCTAAAGCATCTATAATTATTGTTGACAAGAAGTTTAAAACTCTTAAAAAAACGAAATCTACACTGATTTTTGTAGAAGATTCTTATGTCTCTTTTAGAAAATTATTATCTAATTTTTATAAAAATTCATTTAATAAAAAGGGTGTTTCAGATAAAGCACAAATAGAAAAAAACGTAGTTATACATAAAAATAATTTTATTGGTCCTTTTTCTATTATAAATGAAAATGTAAAAATTGGTGATAATGTTAAAATATTAGGTAATTCTTATATTGGAAAAAATGTTGAAATTGGAGATAATACAATAATATATTCAGGAGTGAGCATATATGATAATTGTGTAATTGGAAAAAATAATATAATTCATTCTGGGTGTATAATCGGATCTGATGGATTTGGATTTGCTTTAAATAAAAAAGATAATAAATATTCTAAAATACAGCATATAGGTAATGTAATTACTTATGAAAATGTTGAAATTGGAGCAAATACAACAATTGATAAAGCTACAATAGGTTCAACAGTTATTAATAAAAATGTAAAACTTGATAATTTAATACAAGTGGCTCATAATGTACATATTGGGGAAGATACCGTTATTGCTGCGCAAGTAGCTATTGCTGGTTCTAGTAAAATAGGAAAAAGATGTATGATTGGTGGGCAGGTAGCTATATCTGGACACATTACGATTGCTAATGATGTGAAAATTGCAGGTAAAAGTGGTGTTGCTAAAGATATAAAAGAAAAAGGTAAAATTGTACAAGGACCTATGGCCTATGACATTAAAAAATATCAAAGGTCATATTTAATTTTTAAAAAATTACCTGAAATATACCGTAAATTTTTAAAATTATAGAATGTATCAAACTACAATTAAGAAATGCATATCATTTAGTGGAAAAGGCATACATACAGGTGTATATACTAATATAACGCTTATTCCTTCAAAAGAAGATACAGGTATACAATTTTTACGTTCTGATTTACCAAACAAACCAATTATTAAAGCAAATATTAATAATGTTTCTTCAACTAATAGAAGTACATGTTTAAAGAGTAATAATGCTGAAATTAAAACAGTTGAACATTTATTAGCATCCTTAACTGGTATGTCAATTGATAATATTATTATAGATTCTGATAATATTGAAATACCTATTTTAGATGGAAGTGCTTATGATTTTTGTGAATTAATTGAAAAAGCTGGAATTAAACAATTAAATAAGCAAAGAAGTTTCTATAAAATTAAAAATAAAATAACTTATTTTGATAAAGTTTCAGGAACTTCATATACGGCATTACCTTCAGAAAATTATGAAATTGAAACTGAAATAGACTATGATTTAAAGATATTAAAAGGGCAAAGGGCAAAACTAAATTCTATTGAAAACTTTAAAAAAGAAATTGCTAGCTCTAGAACATTTTGTTTTCTTCATGAAATAAATTATCTACAAGAGAAAGGTTTAATTAGAGGTGGAGATATCGACAATGCTATAATTATTACGGATAAGAAAATTTCTGAAAAAGATGAAATTAAATTAACAAAATATTTTAATAAGAAAGTAACTTCAATTAATGGTATATTAAATAATACAAAACTTAGATTTAAAAATGAACCCGCTAGACATAAAATTTTAGATATTATTGGTGATCTTTCTTTAATTGGAATACCTTTAATGGCAAAAATAACATCTTCAAAACCTGGTCATAAAAACAATATTAAATTTGCAAAATATTTAAAAAAAATAATTATGGATGATTTAAATAAAATTTCACCAAAAATTAATCTCAAGGAGGCACCTTTTTTGAATAAAGAAAAAATTAAAAAAATTTTACCTCACAGAAAACCTTTTTTATTCATTGATGAAATTAGAGAAATAGGAGATGATTACATTATTGGAGTTAAGTATGTTAGTAAAGATGAATATTATTTTGAAGGTCATTTTCCTTCTGAACCTGTAATGCCAGGTGTATTACAGTTAGAAACTATGGCACAAGCAGGTGGAGTACTTATACTTAGTACTGTTGAAAAGCCGGAGGATTATTTAACTTTTTTCATGAAAATTGATAATGCAAAATTTAAGAAAAAAGTTGTGCCAGGTGATATAATTATATTTAGATTAAACTTAATTTCTCCTATAAGAAGAGGTTTATGTCACATGCATGGAAAAGGATTCGTAAATGATAAAATTGTAGTTGAAGCAGATTTATTAGCACAAATAACAAAAAAAAATAAATAATGCATCAACCTCTTTCATATATTGATCCAAACGCTAATATTGCTAGAAATGTTGTAATTGAACCATTTGTTACAATAGAAAAAGATGTAATTATTGGTGAGGGAACATGGATTGGTTCTAATGTAACTATTATGGAAGGGGCAAGAATTGGAAAAAATTGCAAAATATTTCCCGGAGCAGTTATCTCTGCGATACCTCAAGATTTAAAATTTGAAGGTGAAAAATCAATAGTAATAATTGGTGATAATTGCACAATTAGAGAATGTGCAACAATTAATAGAGGAACTTCAGCTTCTGGAAAAACAATTATAGGAAAAAATTGTTTAATTATGGCTTATTCACATATTGCACATGATTGTATAATTGGTGAAAATTGTGTTATTGTTAATAGTGTAGCATTAGGAGGACATGTAGAAATAGGTGATTTTGCGATTATTGGAGGATTAACTGCTATACATCAATTTGTATCGATAGGTAAACATGTAATGGTGTCAGGTGGATCTTTAGTGAGAAAAGATATTCCCCCTTATGTTAAAGCAGCTAGAGAACCTCTTTCTTTTGTTGGAATCAATTCAATTGGACTGAGAAGAAGAGGTTTTAAAGATGATAAAATACAAGAAATACAAGATATTTTTAGAATTTTATATCAAAGTAATAATAATAATACTCAAGCAATTTTTAAAATTGAAACAGAAATAAGTGTTTCCAAAGAAAGAGATGAAATAATAGCATTTATTCAATCATCTAAAAGAGGAATAATGCGAGGTTATAATCAAAAATAATTAATAATGGCAACAACATCAGAATTTAGAAATGGTCTTTGTATTCAACATAATGGTGAACCATGGAAAATTGAATCATTTCAACATGTAAAACCTGGAAAAGGACCAGCATTTGTTAGAACAAAAATTAGAAACTTAAATACAGGTAGATTACTTGAAAATACATTTACTGCAGGAGTAAAAATAAATATAATAAGAGTTGAAAATAGAAAGTATCAGTACTTATATTCTGAAGGTAACGATTACCATCTTATGAATAATGATGATTATGAACAAATAATGTTACAAAAGAATTTTATTAGTAATGTAGAATTTCTTAAAGAAGGGAATAATATTGATGTGTTATTTCATGCAGATAAAGGTATACCATTATCAGCTACTATGCCACCACATGTTGTTTTAAAAATAACGCATACTGAGCCTGGTATTAAAGGAAATACAGCAACAAATGCAAATAAACCTGCAACTACTGAAACTGGAGCAATGGTCTCAGTTCCATTATTTATTAATGAAGGGGATAAAATAAAAATAGATACTGAAAAAGGTATTTATTTAGAAAGAGTTAAATAATAATTATGAAAAAACATAATTTTTCTGCCGGACCATGTATTTTACCTGATGAAGTTTTAAAGGAAAGTGCTTCCTCTATAATAAATTTCAATAATTTAGATTTATCTTTAATTGAAATATCCCATAGAAGCAAACCATTTATAGAAGTCATTGATGAAGCTAAAAGTTTAGTAAGAAAAATATTGAATGTCCCAAAAAATTATTCGATACTATTTCTTCAAGGTGGCGCAAGTTTGGAATTTTTAATGGTTCCTATGAATTTAATGGATATAAATGGTACTGCAGTTTATACAAATACGGGTACATGGGCAAATAAAGCAATTATTGAAGCAAAAAAATTAGGAAACGTCAATATTATAGCAAATTCATCTGATAAAAATTATAGTTATATACCAAAGGATTTTATTATACCTGAAGATGCTAATTACTTCCATTGCACATCAAACAATACTATTTATGGAACACAAATAAAAAAATTTCCTAAATGTAAAATACCCATGGTATGTGATATGAGTTCAGATATTTTTAGTAGAAAAATTGACATTAATAAATTTGATTTAATTTATGCAGGAGCGCAAAAGAATATGGGGCCAGCTGGAACAACTCTTGTAATTGTTAAAGATGAAATTTTAGGAAAAAATAATAGAGATATTCCAACTATGCTTGATTACAGAACACATATTAATAAAGAAAGTATGTTTAATACGCCACCTGTTTTTGCTATTTACGTTTCTATGTTAACTTTAAGATGGTTAGATAAGCTAGGGGGAATTGATACTATTGAAAAAAGAAACATAGAAAAAGCTAAAATACTTTATAAAGAAATTGATAGAAATGAATTATTTGTAGGTACTGCTGAAATAGAGGATAGATCAAATATGAATATTTGTTTTTTACTTAAGGAAAATAAATTAGAAAAGAAATTCAATAAAATGTGTGATGAAAAAGGAATAAGTGGCATTATAGGACATAGGTCAGTTGGTGGATATAGAGCTTCAATATACAATGCAATGCCTATTGAAAGCGTAAAAGAATTAATTAATTTAATGAAAAAATTAGAAGATGAGAATATTAGCTAATGATGGTATATCACAAAAAGGATATAATGCTTTAAAAGAAAAAGGATTTAGTATTATTACAGAAAAAGTAGATCAAAAAAATATTATAGATTATATAAATAAAGAAAAAATTGAAGTATTATTAGTAAGAAGTGCAACAAAAGTAGGAAAAGATATAATAGATTCATGTCCTAGCATCAAAGTAATTGGAAGAGGAGGTGTTGGAATGGATAATATAGATGTTGAACATGCGAGAAAAAAAAATATTACTACTTTTAATACTCCATCAGCTTCTTCTACATCTGTTGCTGAACTAGTATTTACGCACTTATTTAGTATGACAAGATATTTATTTGACAGTAACAGAAAAATGCCTTTATATGGAGATAGTGAATTTAAAAAATTAAAGTCAAATTATTCAAATGGAAAAGAATTATTTGGGAAAAATCTTGGAATTATAGGTTTTGGAAGAATAGGCAAAGAGGTGGCAAGAATTGCAATTGGTATAGGAATGAATATCATTGTGCATGATAAATTTATTTCTAACAGCAATATTGAATTAAAATATTTTAATGGAGATACAAAAAAAATCAAGATAAAAACAGTAAGCATGGATACTGTATTAAAAGAATCAGATTTTATAACCTTACATATACCTAAAAGTGAAGATAATCCTATAATTGGGGCCAAAGAAATTGGAAAAATGAAAAATGGTTCTGGTATTATAAATGCATCTAGAGGTGGAATTATAGATGAGGATGCACTTATGTTTGCTTTAGATAAAGAAAAACTATCATATGCTGGTTTAGATGTTTATAATAATGAACCGAAACCAAGTATCCATTTAATGATGCATAATGCTATTTCTTTAACCCCCCATATTGGAGCTGCTACAATTGAAGCGCAAGAAAAAATTGGATTAGAACTTGCAGAGCAAATCTGTTCATTTTATAATATAAATGACTAAAATAGTTCCCTTTAAGGCTATAAGAGCATGTAGAGACAAAGCACACCTTGTAGCAACAAGATCTTATTTAACTTACTCTGCTACTACTTTAAAAGAAAAATTAAATAATAATCCATTTACATTTCTACATGTTATTAATCCAAATAATAATGAAAATAAAAAAATAAATTTTACTAAAAAATGCAAATTAGTTAGGAAAAAATTAAATGATTTTATTAAATCAAAATACTTAATTAAAGACAAACAGAAATCTTTCTATATTTACCAACAAACAGATAAAGAAAAAAGTTATATAGGAATTATAGCAGGAATTAGTATTGACGATTATAATAATAATATAATTAAAATACACGAAGAAACAATTGCTGAACGGGAAAATTTATTTAAAAAATATCTAGATATAACTAACTTTAATGCTGATCCAGTTTTATTAACTTACAAGAAAAATATTAACATAAATAATATTATAAATAAAGTTCAAAGAAGTAGAGCTGAATATGAATTCACAACAACAGATAAAATTTTACACAAATTATGGCTGGGAAATAATCTGAAGGATATTAATAATTTAATTTTAGAATTTAAGAAAATCAATAATATCTATATTGCTGATGGTCACCATCGCACTGCATCTTCTTCCCTATTANATAAAAAAAGAAAAAAAACTGAAAAAANTAATTNTAATTATTTTATGAGNTATTTAATTTCTGAAGATCAAATTAGTATTAGAAATTTTAATCGATTAATTACNCTCAAAAGAAATCTGAATAAAAATAATTTATTAAATAAAATAAANGATGATTTTAATATAATCAATACAANATATCGCAAACCAAATAAGCAAAATGAAATTGGAATGTACTNTGAAAATAAGTATTACTTACTTATTCCAAAAANTAAAATTATATCTAAAAATCCTNTAGAAAGACTAGATCCGTATATTCTATCACAAAAAATATTAAAACCNATNTTAAGAATTAAAAATGAGAGAACTAACAAATCTATATCTTTTTTATCTGGTAAAATATCATTTGATGAAATAAAAAAAATGGCTGACAACAAACAAAATTCAATTGTTTTTATTTTACAACCTGTAACTATTAACAATATTAAAGAAGTAGCTGACAACAATAAAATAATGCCACCAAAAAGCACATACATTGAACCAAAATTAAGATCTGGATTAATTATATATCCTATCAAATAATGAGCATAATAAATAATATTAAAATTATAAAAGATAAAATACCTAATTATGTGAATTTAGTTGCTGTATCAAAAACAAAAAGTTGTGATGATATTATGCAAGTATATAATACTGGACACATAAATTTTGGAGAAAATAAAGTACAAGAATTAATAAAAAAACAAAAAGTCCTTCCAAAAGATATCAATTGGCATATGATAGGTCACTTACAAAGAAACAAAGTGAAAAGTATAGCTCCATTTATTTATTTGATTCACGGTGTTGATTCATTAAGATTATTAATAGAAATAAATAAAAGAGCTTTTGAAAACAATAGAATTATTGATTGCTTAATTCAAATTAATATTTCTAATGAAAAAAATAAATTTGGAATAAATATTAATGATTTTAAAATTATCTACAATAAAGCATCAAATCTTAAAAACATCAAAATTAAAGGAATAATGGGTATGGCAACTTATTCTAAAAATAAAAATAAAATAAAAGAAGAATTTAAGAAATTAAATAATTTGTTTAACAAATTCAAAAATAAAGAATTAAATATATTATCAATGGGTATGAGTAATGATTATGAAATCGCTATAGATGAAGGAAGTAATATGATTCGATTAGGAAGTAGTATATTTGGTTCTAGAGAAAATAAAGTATGAAAAAAATTATTGAAACTAAAAATGCACCTAAAGCAATTGGCCCTTATAGTCAAGCAATATTAATAAATAATACTTTATATTGCTCTGGACAAATTGCTATAAATCCAAAAACTGGAACGCTAGTTAATGATAGTATAAAAAATGAAACGTTTATGGTAATGAAAAATATTGGTGAAATATTATCTGCGGCCAAAATGAATTACTCAAATATTGTTAAGGCAACTATTTTTCTAAAGGATATTAACCAATATAATGAAATAAACAATATTTATTCAAAATTTTTCACAACTAATAAACCAGCCAGAGAGGCAATTGAGGTATCTAGATTACCTAAAGATGCAAATATTGAGATATCAGTAATAGCAGTAAAATGAATATTTTTAAAGAAATAATTTCTGGAAATAAATATGCATTATCAAAAGGAATAACTCTTTTAGAAAGTTCTTTAGAAAAAGATAAAATCAAAGCCAAAAAACTAATAAATAAATGTTTAAGTTTAAAAGAAAAAAAAACAATTAGAATAGGTGTTACTGGTGTGCCAGGTGTTGGAAAAAGTACTTTCATAAATACATTTGGACAGTATTTAATAGAAAAAGGTAAAAAAGTAGCTGTTTTAGCCATAGATCCATCTAGCGAGGAAAGTAAAGGAAGTATACTTGGAGATAAAACAAGAATGTATGAACTTTCAAAAAATAAAAATTCATTTATTAGACCTAGTCCAAACAATGGAAAATTAGGTGGTCTATCACCTATGACAAGAGAAAATATTTTACTATGTGAAAGCGCCGGCTATGATATTGTATTAATTGAAACAGTTGGTGTAGGTCAAAATGAGACACATATAAAACATATAATTGATGTTTCTATACTATTAATGATTCCTGGAGCTGGAGATGAAATTCAAGGCATTAAAAGAGGTATAATGGAATTAGCTGATATCATCGTAGTGAATAAAGCTGATGGAAACAATTTAGTTTCAGCAAAAAAAGCATTACAGCAATATAAAAACACCTCTTTATTAATTAACAATCAAAATAAATGGAAAGTAAAAACATTTTTATGTTCATCTACACAAAATACTGGATTTAATGATATTTATAAATCATTAATAGACTATATTAAATATACAACACAAAACAACTTATTTAATTTAAAGAGAATAAATCAAAATATTTTCTGGCTTCATTATGAAATAAGATCAGAGTTTGGCAATAAAAAATTTAATGAATTAAAAGAAAATAAAAATCTTTATAAATTAGAAGAGAAAATTAAAACAAGTCGCTATAAAAGAATAAATATGGCAGAAATATTATAATATTATTATTCTATAAGCTTATAATATTCTCTTAATGCTTTTTGATATTCTGATGAATTTTTATAATCTTTAATCTTAGGTTTTATTGGGATATTTTTGTTATCTATATTTTCTTTAGTAATATTTGTTCCATCAACTTCTTGCTTTGTAATATCAGCATTTAAAGTATCTATAACTTTAGAAGTATTTAATATTTCAACATCATCTTGAATTTTCACTTGTTTATTTTCTTCATTAATTTCCACCTTATTTACTTGTGTCTTTGATGGTTTATCCTTTTTATTAATTTTTTTTATATTCTTTTTAGCTTCAGTTTCTCCCTTTATATTATTAGTTGCAGAATTATTATTTTGAATATTAATTATATTATTAATTGTGTCCATCTCAGAATAATTTTCATTAATAATAGTGTCATTACTCAAACAATCATTATTATCATCTGAATTAAAAAAAACTATATCTTTTTTATTTAATTTATAAGATTTAAATTGTTGTTTATCAGTAGTATAATTAACTATTTTATTATAGACAACAGTTGAATTATCATAATGCCATATTTTTTTTACTACCCATTGATCACCTAAAATATTTGACTTATCATTATTGTAATTCACTAGAAGAAAACTTAAATAAATTACAAATAGTATAGTAAGTAATAAACTTAAGGGTTGTTTAATTTGATTAAAGCTATTAAATTTCATTAATTAATTTTTAATGTTATTTTGCTAATATATAAAAAAATAAAAAATAAAAAAAGCAGACAAAAAGTCTGCTTTTTTAAAAATAATATTATAAAATTATTGATAAATCAATACCTCACTAAATATTTTATTATTCGTTTTTATAATTACAATATATGATCCTTGAGGAATTTTTTCTAAAGAAATATTTTTACTCAAAATATTAATAAAAGAATTATTATAATATATTTTCTTACCAAGAACATCCATTATCTTAATGTTGACGGTTTGTTGCTTCTCATTAAATACAACATTGAAATTACCGTTTGTTGGATTAGGATAAATTTTAAAATTATAGTTACTAGTATTATTAATAGAAGTAATTAAAAAATTAAAAGATTGATTATCAACATCTCCTAGTTCAGAGTTAATAGTAGTAGTAAATGTTAAAGGTCCACAAGGATTTATAAAAGAATTGATAAAAGTAATTGAACTCATATTTCCTTGAGTGTAATTATTACCATCAGGGACAGAACTTGTAAGAATACTTACCCCACCACCAACAGTGTTATTTATTGTAAATGTACCTAAGCATCCATTAAGTGAGTCACAAGCAACAATTATTGCTTGATTATTATTTATAATTGAAGAAACCATTATCATAGTATTTAAAGTGAGAGTACCACCCGCTGCACTTAAAAAAGCAGTTCCAATAGTATCACCATTATTCATACTTGAAATATCAAAACTACCAGCATTTGATGTAAAAAGAGCAGTAGACATATCAACCTCGCCAGAATCCTGGGAAACCTCTATAGTTAAGTCTGCTAATGAGTTACATACTAAATTTGATAAAGAAACTATGACAGTTGGAGTAAAATTACTTGAAAATGTAAATAAATTATTAGTAGAATCTATACATCCATTAGCATCTGTCACAATAAATGTATATGTTCCTGAAACAAGTGGATTTGTTGTAAAAGATGTACCAGAATTAGATAAACTACTTGCGTAAAATCCATTAGGACCATATACTTCATAATTATAAGGAGTAGTACCTCCTGAAGCCAGAGCAGTTAAAGAAGTATTAGTAGAAGATAATGAAGCCATTAATACATTAGGTTCATTAATTATAACTGAATCATTTTCTAAACAATTATTAGCATCAGATATAGTAACACTATAATTACCAGCATTTAAATTTGAAATATCTTCTGTTGTTGCTCCATTAGACCAAACAAATGTATATGGAGATATACCTCCAAATACAGTGAGATCAATACTTCCATCAGAATTTCCATTACAACTAACATCAGTATAAGTGGTATTAGTTGTAATTTGTGCAGGTTCAGTAATTAAAAAAGAATAATTGCTGGAATTACACTGAAGTGAATCAGTGATAATTACAGTATATGTACCAGAGGATAAATTTGATAGATCCTCTGTGGTACTTCCATTACTCCAATTAAATGTATAAGGTGGAGTACCTCCAATAGGGTATATATTAATAGAACCATCATTTCCACCAAAACAAGAAATTGAATTAACTACTGTCATTAATGTATCATTAAATAATTGAGTAGGTTGAGTTAAATTAATATTTTCTGTTACAGAACAATTATTAGAATCAGATACTGTAACGCTATATAAACCAGCAGCTAAATTATTAATTACTTGCGTTGTGTCACCTGTATTCCAATTATAATTGAATGGAGGAATACCGTTATTAACAACAACCGAAATACTTCCACTATTATCACCAAAACAGGATATAGATGTATTAGAAGTTGTAGCAGATAAAGCTAATGGATTTGTTAAAATAAGAGTATCATTTATTGAGCAACCATTTAAATCTGTAACAATTACTGAATAGACACCAGCAGATAAGTTACTAATAGTTTGTGTTGAAGCACCATTACTCCACAAATAAGTATAACCAGAACCAAAATTTGTTGATACAGTAGCTGTACCATCGGCTAAATTATTACATGTAGGAGGAGTACTTGATATCGACGTAGTAAAAAGATTTGGAGAAGTAATTGTTATGGTATCAATCAATTCACATAAACTAACGTCTGTTATTCTCAATTGATAATCTCCAGCAGATAATGCATTTGGATTAACAGGCAATCCGTTCATATCAAACCAATATGAAGTATATGGAGGAAATCCACCGGAAGGAGAAATAGTAGCTGATCCATTACTTAAACCACATGTTGCTTGTGTTAAAACCTCATTAGCTTTAATATTGCCACATGGTGGATAAACAGTAATAGAAATAACTTGTGACGTATTCTCTATAGCAGGTGCAGGACAAAAGTCATCTTGCACTTTAATTACAAATGTGTATACACTAGGTTTTGGACCAGAAGAACAAGAGTTTATAACATGATTACAAGAAGTAATCCATTCAAAATATCCAGTTCCAGATCCTCCAGATGTTATAAATGGAGGAGTTGCTCCACTATTTAATTCATTGAATGTTGCACATGGAGGATTTTGACAAGGTACATTTGCATTATAATTATAAAACTGACCACCCGAAACCTCAAACTTTAAATCTTGCATTGAACCGTTAGGATAATAATCATAATCGTTAGCTATGAATTCAAAAGCAACTGTATCTCCACAATGAACAGCGGTATCCCACTGAAAAGGAGCAGGAGTTCCTGGGTAAAAGAAAGGAGGTTGAACAATTGGTCTAGTATTACATAATGTATCCGCTCCAAAATTTCCATTAGTAGTATCCCCTAAATTACAAGTTGGTGGAATTAATACTATCTGAACTTCTCTATATATTTCAGCAACTAACTGCCCACATTTATATGCAGATGCCTTTGTACATGTAACATAATTACCTTGTTGATTTGCAGGATAAAAGGTTCTACCCGTATTAGCATTTAATACAATACCATTAATTGGAGAAGTAAAGGTATATGGAGCTAAAAATGAAACAGCACTGCTATTTGGATTTAAATAATCATATGAGATATCATCTAGAGGAACTCCCCATTCATATGATATAGAATCTTGTTCCTCATCAAATGCATTATGACTATATGTAAATCCATTAGAAAAAGCTAAGGGATCATAACCATTACCCACTTCTAAAATAGTTCTTGGTTTCTCATAAAACTTTGGAGATGAATCATAACAGTCAGTTCCGTTTGGAAAAACAGAACCAGTTGAATCTGTGTAAGAATACATAACAGCTCTAAGCGTAAAACCACCTGGGCTTACGTTTACTACAGCAGAATTTCTACAACATGAACTCCATGTAAAATGCCAACCATTTACATCAGGAGTTCCTGTTATTCTAACAGTATCAGATCTATAAATATGTTCTTCAACTGCCCCCTGACCTGTACCACCGGAACCAGAATTAAGTGTATTACAACTAAATGGATTATTAGGACCATTAATAGTATTACATGTTGGAGAAATATCACCACTATTTAATGAATCCCAAGTTAATGGTATTGTTGAATATCCTGGAATATTATGAGTTATTAAATTAGTAGTAGTTGATATAGGAATACCTTGACAATCTCTATATACCTTAACTTCAAAAACATACCATCCAGTTTTAGGTCCTGATTTAATACATGACCATGTAATTTCTCCACCCATTAAATGTGTTGCTTCAACATTTGAGAATGTAATTAGAAGTGATAATAATAGTAAAATTCTTTTCATAATAGTTGTTTTATATTTTTTGTAAATATAATTATTTTTACAATAATGTATATCTTTTATTTAATTTTGTTATGCAAATTTAATTTAAAATTAACTTTTTATTTATGATAAGCTGATGTGTTTCTATTTCAAGGAAATATATTCCCTTTGAATAAGTGTTTAAATCAACCTGCTTAACATACTCTCCTACAAACTGTTGTAAGTCTTCAACCAATATCTCCTCTCCCACCACATTC
>PAZP01000024.1 GCA_002715565.1 Flavobacteriales bacterium | reverse complement strand
CATTTGATGCATACTTTTTTATAAATACTTTCATATTTAGGAAGGATCTTTTTAAAATCAAATCTACTAGCATGTTTCAGCGCATTATCCTTAAATGATTCTAATAAATCTTCACTATCTAACAAAGCAACAATATCTTTAGACATCTTAGATATGTCTCCAACATTTGATAAGTAACCTGTCATTCCATTAATATTAACTTCCGGCAATCCACCACTATTAGTTGAAATAATTGCATTTCTACTAGCCATAGCTTCTAAAGCAACTAAACCAAAACTTTCAGTTTTAGATGGCAGAATAAATATATCAGAAAGAGCTAACATTTCTTCTATAACCTTAAGTTTTCCTAAAAATTTAACATGTTGAAAAACACCTAAATTTCTAGACAATTCTTCAGCTTTAACCCTATCTGGACCATCTCCAATCATTAGTAATTTTACGGGGTGAAATTTTCTGACTTTTGAAAAAACTCTAATAACATCCTCAACTCTTTTTACTTTTCGAAAATTCGATATATGAGTTAAAATAAACTCTTCTTTTAAAGCAAAATTATTTCTTAATTCCTTATTCTCAATTTGCTTATACAAACTCATATCTATAAAATTAGGAATGGTGTATATTTTCTTTTTAATATTAAAATAATCTAAAGTTTCCTTTCTAAGATCCTCTGATACTGCAGTAACAATATCAGACATATTAATTGCATATTCAATTACAGGTTTAAATGATTTATCCTTTCCTAACAAGGTAATATCTGTACCATGTAAAGTTGTAATTATAGGAATATGTATTCCGTATGTAGCTAATATATCTTTTGCATTTACAGCAGCTGATGCATGAGGAATAGCATAATGTACATGTAAAATATCTAACCCCTCATGTAAAGCAACGTCAACTAATTTAGAAGTAAGATTTAATTCGTAAGGAGTATACTCAAAAAGTGGATACTCAGGAACTGTTACTTCATGATAATAAATCTTTTCAGAAAACAAATCTAATCTAAATGGCTGATCGTATGAAATAAAATGNACTTCATAATCTAAATTAGATAAAGCAACTCCTAATTCTGTAGCTACTACGCCGCTACCNCCATATGTCGGATAGCAAACTATACCTATTTTAATTTTATTCTTCATTTATATTATCNTAAATAACTTGCATAATTTCNGTTCTTACATTCATATCTAATAATTTTTTATTTGAAGCATCAGGATGGATTCTGTTAGATAAAAATATATATACAATTTGAGANTTTGGATCTGCCCAAGCAAGTGTTCCAGTAAATCCAGTATGTCCAAAACTTAATNATGAAATGCAATTACAAGTTGGNCCACCTTCTTGACCTTCTAATGCAGGCTTATCAAAACCTAAACCCCTTCTATTTTCATTTCTACAAAAATGACATTTTATAAATTNATTGACAACCTTATCTGATAAAAATGTTTCTGNTCCGTACTCNCCTTTTTGCAGATACATCTGCATAATTTTTGCTAAATCATTTGCATTAGAAAAAAGACCAGCATGCCCACCAACACCACCTTGCATAGCTGCTCCCATATCATGAACATANCCTCTTAAAACTTGACTTCTGAATTCAAAATCATTCTCAGTAGGAACAATTCGTTTTATATCAACTCTATTTAATGGAAGATAACCTAAATTTTCCATACCTAATTTAGAATAAAACTCTTTATTAATGATATTATTTAATTTATCTTCATATTTTTCTTCAATAATTTGCTTAAAAAGATAGAAACCTAAATCTGAATAAACATATTCTTTCTTATCTAATAAATCNGAATTATAAATTTTTAAATTAATAGAATCGGTATAAGAATNATGTAAGTAAATATTATCAGCTACATGATGTGGAAAATCTTGATTTTTAANATTACTATATAATGTATCTCTTAATTTCATTAANCCAGTTAATGTATCCTTNTCCAAAGTAGATTTATAAAATGGTATCCAAGGTGTCAATTTTGCTTGATGAGCTAGTATATCTTTAAATGTTAAATCCTTCTTATTATTTAAATCAACAGAAAGNTGACTAGAAATTTTATCTTTTAGTTTAATTTCTTTNTTATCATTCATTAACATAAGTATGGGAAGGGTTGCAGCAATTTTAGTTATAGAAGCTAAATCATANACATCTGAATTCATCACCTTTTTTTTATTATCGTAAGTATGATAACCATATGATTTGTTAAAAAAAATATTACCTTCTTTAGCTATTAATATCTGACATCCAGGNATAGCTTTTNCNTTAATTGCATTGTCAACTATACTATCTATTTTAAAAATAAATTTNGATGAAAGACCTATTTCTTCAGGAAAGACATAACTCATTCTAATAGATGAAGTNTTGATNCCTGTATTGATNTTAAAATGTTTAGTATTAACTGGTAAAGTTCCTCTAAAACCTATACCTCCAAAAATAGCTTGAGCTGTTTTTTCTTGAGCAATTGTACTATTTTGATAACTTANAGTTAATGCATCAAAATTATTAGAAAACAACAAGGAATTTAAACTATAAGGATTAGCAAAAATTGATAAAACTAATCTATTNGATAAGGNAATTGACTGAAGTAAAACGTCAATATTTTGAGAAATATTATATGGTTTCCATGCATTTAAATTAGATTTATGTACACTAGCAATAACTAAATTATATTTTTCTAATTTACTTAAAAGNACTGCTTGCTCATTTAAAGATGCTTTTGAGCTTATGTNAAAAAAATCTATTGGAGCATAAAGCGATAATGNTTTTTGAAATGATTCTGCATTTTCACCAATAATAACTGATGCAATTTTTAAAGTATCTAATCTTTTAAGTGGCANTAAATCATTGTAATTCTGNAATAANGTTAATGACTCNTGTATCAATCTATTATTTAACACCTCTGTTTCTTTAACAGTAATCTTAAAAGCTATACTGTCTGTATCAACTGGCATATATTTATCTAAACCCATCCATTTTTTAGCTAATAGTATTTTTCGACATCGATCATTAATATCTTTTTGAGAAATAATTTTATTTTTAATAGCATCTTTAATCCTTTGAATTGCTTTTGNNACATTTTCAGAGAATAATAAAACATCATTCCCTGCTAATAATGCCTTCAAATCTACATCTCCAGGATCATATAAATCACTNACCGCATTCATATTTAATGCATCTGTAATACAAAGACCCTGAAATCCTAATTTATTTTTTAATAATGAATCGACAANATTTTTTGANAAAGAACTAGGCAAATTAGAATCATTTTCCAAAACAGGAATATTTAAATGAGCAGTCATAACAGANCCCAAACCATTATTAATCAGCNTTTTAAATGGAATTAACTCTATCTTATTTAATCTATCTTTATTATGATTAATAATTGGTAAAGTTTTATGTGAATCTTTATCTGTATCTCCATGACCAGGAAAATGTTTNGCACATGCTAAGACATGATTGTCTTGCATACCTCTCATATAAGCNAATCCCTTTTCGGCAACTCTATAAGGATNTTCTCCAAAAGATCTATTATTAATTATAGGGTTTTTNGGGTTAGAATTCACATCAATAACTGGNGCAAAATTAATATGTATTCCTAAAAGTTTACATTGTCTAGCAATTTCAACACCCATTTTATAAATTAAATCAGAATCTTCTATCGCTCCTAGTGTCATTTGCCATGGAAAACGAACTGATGAATCNAATCTCATTGAAACACCCCACTCTGCATCTATAGCAATCATTAAAGGTATNTCAGATTTTTTTTGATAAANATTAGTTAATTTCGCTTGTCTTACTGGNCCACCTTGAAGAAACATAAGTCCACCAATCTTATATTTTTCTATAACTTCAACTATTTTTTGTTGATGAATTTCATCTTTATTAGAGTATGCAGCAACCATAAATAACTGTGNTATTTTCTCATCATCTGACATTTTATTCATNATACTATCTACCCAATTTGATGATTCGTATAAAAATATAGGTTTAGATTGGCCAAATGCATAATAGCTTAATAACAAAAAGGTAATAAGTGAAATTCTAAAACATACTTTCATACTTTGTAAAAGTAAAAAATACTTATTATAATTTCTGTTTTTGACTAAATACTAAAAGAATACTTTTCAACTAAATTATTATTATTTTTGTGAATATGAAAACACACAATATACCTTCTTTTTTTAAAACAAAACAACCAAATTCTTTNAATTTTCAAGCAAGATATTATAAAGAAAATTACANTTCTAAAAACAAAAAATATAACATTGATTTTAAATCAAAANTATNTAGAAAATCAGAAAAANTGAAAAATTANAGAATATTACTTCTGATAATTATTTTATCTTTGTTGAGCTATCAATTTTTAACCTATTAATAAAAATAGCATTGGATATTATACAATTATTACCTGATCATATTGCTAACCAAATAGCTGCAGGAGAAGTAATACAAAGGCCTGCATCAGTAGTTAAAGAACTCATCGAGAATTCAGTAGATGCAGGAGCNTCAAAAATAGAGGTTTTCATTAAAGATGCNGGNANAACATTAATTCATATTTCTGATAATGGATGTGGAATGAGCAAGAATGATATTGGCTTATGTTTTATTCGTCATGCAACCTCAAAAATCAAGAAAAGTGATGATTTATTTAGTATAAAAACAATGGGTTTTAGAGGTGAAGCATTATCTTCAATTACTGCTATTTCTCAAGTGAAAATTGAAACTAAACTAACTAATGAAAAATTAGGTTACAGACAAATTATAGAAGCAGGAGAGTTAAAAAAAATTGATGAATGTATATGCAAAAATGGAACATCTATTAAGGTTAAACATCTCTTCTATAATGTTCCAGCAAGAAGAAAATTTTTAAAATCTGATAAAATAGAATTTAAACATATTACTGAACAATTTATTAGAATAGCACTATCTCAAACTGAAATCAAAATGAATCTATTTCATAATAACAAAGAAATATTTCATTTAGAAAAATCAAATTTTAGAAAACGTATTGTAAATATTTTGGGAAATAATAAGAATGAAATGCTTGTTCCTATAAAAGAAAATACATCACTTGTCAATATATCGGGTTTTGTTTGCAAACCAGAAAATGCAAGAAGAACAAGGGGCGAACAATATTTCTTTGTTAATGAAAGATATATTAAGGCACAATATCTTAATCATGCTGTGTGTAAAGCCTTTGAAGGGGTGATTCCAACAAACTATTATCCTTCATATTTTATAAAACTAGATGTCTCCCAAAAATTAATTGATATTAATATCCATCCTACAAAAACTGAAATAAAATTTCAAGATGAAAAATCTATTTATGCAATAATTCGTTCTACAATTAAAAAATCATTAGCAGAATATAATATTGCTCCAACAATAGACTTCTCTCAAGAAAATGCTTTTAATATTAGTTTACAATCAACTATAAATAAAATACCGAAAGAACCATCTATAAAAATTAACAAAAATTATAATCCTTTCAAAGAAAAAAACAATTTAAATCAAGTGGAATATACTCAAAAATATAGTGAGCTATTTCATATTAAAGATCAACAAATAGATAAAATAAATCCTTCTCAAATAGGAAATAAGTTCATTGCATATCCAACCAATAAAGGACTATTAATCATTCATCAAAGAAGAGCACATAAAAGAATATTGTATGAAAAATTCAATAATCAAATATCAAACAAAAAAATAAAAAACCCACAAAAATTGTTATTTCCTAAAGAATTACAATTAAATACCATAGATCTTCAATTATTAAGTGATATAAAAAAAGAAATACAAAATATTGGATTTGATTATAAGATTAAAAATAAACAACTTTTTATAACAAGTATACCTAATGGCTGTGAAGAAAAAAATTTACAAGAGATAATTGAATTGCTTTTAGAACAATACCAAAATGAGGAAAAAATTCAAAATCAAAAGACTAAAACATTATCAGCAAAAATGGCAAACAGTTTTGCTATTTATTCAAAGAAAAAATTAGATAAAAATGAAATGTTAATTTTAAAAAAGAAACTATTTGAATGTGAACAACCAACAACCTGCCCATTTGGAAAAATTACGATGATAGATATTAACATAGATAACTTAGAAAAATATTTTTAATGTATAGAAATTCATTATTTGGTCAACTTCCAGAAGTAATAAAAAACCTTTTAATTATTAATGGTTTACTTTTCTTTGCTACTATATCATTTGAAAATTATGGTCTAGATCTAGTTAGATGGTTTGGCCTACATCAGTTTCAATCTCCAAACTTTATGCCACATCAATTAATCACTCATTTTTTTATGCATGGTAGCTTCACTCATCTTTTCTTTAATATGTTTGCTTTATGGATGTTTGGTAAAACTCTTGAAAATGTATGGGGATCAAAACGTTTTCTAATTTTTTATATGATTACTGCTCTTGGAGCGGCGGCTGTACACTTAACTGTAAGTCAACTAGAAATCATGTCATTAAAACAACAACTAAGTTTTGAAGAAATAAATCTAGTTTTAGAAAATGGAAAAAAAATATTAGAAGCTAATCAAAATTATACTAATCCAATTATGGGAAAACTTAATCTACTAATTAATACACCAACAGTAGGAGCTTCTGGAGCAGTATTTGGAGTATTATTAGCTTTTGGAATGTTGTTTCCTAATACTCTTCTCTATATATATTTTGCCTTTCCAATAAAGGCAAAATATTTTGTAATCATGTATGGGGTTATTGAACTTTGGGCTGGCTTAAGCAATAATCCAGCTGATAATGTTGCTCATTTTGCTCATTTAGGAGGAATGATATTTGGATATATTTTATTAAAATATTGGCAAAAAAATAATAGTAGATTTTATTAAATGAAAAAAATACTATTTATAATTATTAAAGAGTTTAAAAAAAAATCTATTTTACATCAGATTATTTATATAAATTTTATAATTTTTATTATATTAAATTTAATAAAAGTAATTTCATTTCTTTCCGAATTTGAAATTGAAAATACAATTAATAAATTATATCTTACAACAAATAAAGATGATCTAATTTCTCAACCGTGGTCATTTTTTACATATATATTTATTCATAACGATATAATTCATCTAACTGTTAATATGTTGTGGCTATATTTTATTGGTAAAGTATTCTTATATCACCTAACTTCAAAACAATTTTTAATAACATATTTTTTAGGTGGTATAAGTGGAGGGCTTTTATATGTTATTGCATATAATTATACACCTGCTTTAGAAATTTTCGCAAAAAATAGCAGCGTGATTGGTGCATCTGCTTCTGTACTAGCAATTATTATAGCAATCGCAACATATAAACCCAACTACAATATATTTTTTCAATTTATTGGAAATATAAAATTAAAATATATTGCCATAATATGTGTTTTACTAGACTTAATAAATATTCCAGAAAAAAATACTGGAGGACATATAACACATTTAGGTGGTGCTTTTTTTGGATATTTATATATAAAACAACTTAATATTAGGTTATTTAATCTAAGTTTTAAGAATATTTTTAAAAAAAATTTTAAGAGTAAAAAAGAATATCATAGATCAAAAAATGATTATATATTTAATAAAGAAAAAGCAGAACATTCAAAAAAAATTGACAAAATACTAGAAAAAATATCAAATTCTGGTTATGACAGCTTGAATAAAGAAGAGAAAAATTTATTATTTAAGGAAAGTAATAAATAAATGATTATGAAAAAAATCTTAAATAAAATAATTTTTTTTGTAAATTCTCTTTTTTTATTTCTATTACTATTATCAAATATTTCAGTATACATTAATCCTAATATATTTTGGCCTATATCATTTTTGGGATTATTGTTTCCCCTACTATTTGTTATCAATTTCTTTTTCTTAGTGTATTGGGTGATATTACTCAAAAAAAATATGATAGCAAATATTATTGTTCTAATTCTCAGTTATTCTAATATTAGTAACTATATAGGTGTAGCCAATAAAGAAAATATCAAAAAAGATACAATAAAAGTATTGTCATACAATGTTCGAATATTTAATGCATATGGATGGATACCTCAATTAAAGAAAGAAACAATATATAATTACTTGAAAAAAGAAAACGCTGACATTCTATGTATTCAAGAATTTTATGTTAAGGATAAAATCCCGAAAATGAATTACAAGTATCATCATATAGGAAAGCAAAGTAAAAAAAGCAAATGGCATATGGCCATATACAGCAAATACAAACAAATATACAAAGCTACTGTAACAATTAATGGTGAAAAAATGAATAACACATGTATATTTTCTGACATAATTATTAAAAATGATACAATCAGGGTATATAATATTCATTTAGCTTCAAACTGGTTTAAGGAAAGTGATTATTATTTTATTAACAATCCTAATAAAGAAAACATTTACGATAATATAATTGCAGTTGTAAATAAAATGAAAGAAACATATAAATCTAGAGCGACAGAGGCGCTTGCGATAAGAAAGCATATGAATAATTCTCCATATCCAGTAATAGTTTGTGGAGATTTTAATGACACGCCAATGTCATATGCTTATAAAAAAATTAAAGGTGATTTAAATGATAGTTTCTCAAAATCTGGACAAGGTATTGGGTCATCATTTGTAAAAATTCCCGCGCTTAGAATTGATTATATTTTATATGATAAAAAATTTAAAAGTACAAATTATAAAAAAGACAATATTATATTATCAGATCATTTTCCTATAAGTTGTGAAATTCAATTGTAATTCAATTTTTAATTAATAAATATTCTACTTTTTCAGGATAAATTCTATCAATTTCAATGAATGATGGAAGATTATTTACTTCAACATATATCAAATCAACATCTGAATTCATTTTTTCTGCATTCAATTCTATAGTAAAATCATTTTCTGAAAAAAGATGATAGTGTTTTTTTGAAATTTTTAATTTAACAAATACTTTAGAAGGGAAAACTTTTATTTTATATTTATCTTCTAAATTTCTAACTATAATTTCTTTTTCTATATTTTCTTCAACATAAGGTTCAACTGATATTTTTACCCGAACTTTGTCCTCTTTTTTTTTAACTTCCTCTATTTCAAGAAGTGATACATCGATAATCTTACTTTTATTAAGATTATTAATCATTATATTTTCAGTATAAACCATATTAATACTATCTAATTTATGACGCACCCCATATATATAAATACTGTCAGGAATAATTTCAATGGGTTTTTGATACCAAAAACCATATTCTAGATTGATATCTTCTTGTAAATAAATAGGTACTTTCTTTTTATTTTTATCATAAAAATTAACAGATAATCTTTCAGGCTCTATGTTGATGATTTGCATTGAACTGCCTAATATTTCTAATATCTTTTTTCTTTTTGAATTTAATAACCAAAACATTTCTTTTGAATTTTCATAAACTTTAATATTNGCATTAGTAAAATCAAGAGTTAATTTTTTAAAATTAAAAATATGGTNAAATAATATTTGAAATCCAGGNCTANTCACACGAACAANTAATTTCTGTTTAGGAGCATCCTTAACAANTAAATCTAATGGATAATTAATATATTGAACAGNTACAGATAAGTTAACTTCATGATTTCTGGACATCATATTCAAAAACCAAAAGAAAAAAGAAAAAAGAAAAAAGAAAAAATATGTATATAATTTCTTTTTGTTAAATGATAAATAATTTTTTACTAAACTATAAAAGTTTAAAAACATTACTTTCGATCAATACCGATAGTATTCATCGCTATCGCATTTTTGTCTATTTTAAATTTAGTCCCGGAATACCCTTCAACTATAAAAGCATTAGCTTTAATTTCAATTATTTTTCCATGAATACCTCCAATAGTAATTACAGGATCTCCTTTCTTCAAAGATAATCTATAATCTCTTTCTTTTTTTTGCTTTTTAATCTGAGGACGTATCATAAAAAAATACATTACAAGAAAAAGCATCCCAAACATAATTAATGAAGATAAACCTGATGTGTTTTGTAATAAAATCATAAATTTATTTTTTTAAGAAGTAATAACATTTGCTAAGATAGTAATAACCTTGATATTTGGCATGGCATTTGTCTTAAGAACCACAGTTTTTCTCTGTTTACCCTGCCTACCACTACTATTAAAAGTAACCTTTATAAATGCCTTCTGATTAGGAGATATTGGTTCTTTTGGCCACTCTGGAACTGTGCATCCACAACTACCTTTTGCTGATAAAATAATTAATTTCTCATCTCCTATGTTCTTAATTGAAAAATTATGAGAAACTATATCTCCTTCAAAAATATCCCCAAAGTCATAATAATCTTCTTTTATTTCGATATAAGGAACATCAACATTATTTTTATTTGATCCAGTTATTGGATTATTTATTAAATCTGTAGATATTTTATTATCTGATATACATGCTGATAATATAAATGATGTTAAATAAAAAAATAGTTGATTTTTCATGCTTTATAAAAATTATCATTTAAGATCTTTTCCAACTTTATTAACTTTTTCTTCTAATTTTAAGGATTTTACAGCATTATCTAAAATACCATTTACAAATAATCTACTTTTTGGAGTGCTATAGTACTTTGATATTTCTATATACTCATTTAATGAAACCTTGAATGGCATATCATTCATAGTTGTAATTTCAGTCAAAGCCATCATAATTAATATTTTATCCATAGTTGCAATTCTGTCTATATCCCAATTCTTTGCAAAACGCATAATTAAATCTTTATAATCTAATTGTTTTTTTATTGTATTTCTAAATAACTGAAGTGCAAAATCTTTGTCGGAAGAATCCTTAAATATATTTTTTATAACTACGGTTTCTTTTTTCTTAATACCAGACATAATCATTGTTGCAACAAAAGGAAGATCATCAATCCAATAAATACTTTTTTCCTCTAATAAATGATTAACTAATTGATGATTTAATATAAATTCATTTAATAAATTAATAAAAAAACGTTGATCAATATCATCATCATTTTTTTCATTTAAAATATATGACTTGTACAAATCAGATATATAAATATCTTTAAACAACTTATTAATAACATCATGATCATTATCAATCCATATATTTGAAAACTTTAAAACTTCTTTTTTTAATGCCAAATTTGTAAGTAATTTTTTGCTTATTTTATTATTAATAAACCTTTTATTTGGAGATAAATCTTCTTCGGTTGGAAAAAATTTATTTTTTGAATTTTCAAGAAAATCATCTGCATACTTAATTAATTCTATCATTAAAGCAATAATACTAAGATTTAAATCTGAAATTTCTCTCATATGCTTTATCATAGCATCTTCTTCCTTACTAATATTATCTTCTTTTTTTAAGAAGAAAGCGTAAAGAGATTGCATTACTTTTAATCTAATATGTCTCCTGCTAAGCATTTTTTAATGCTAATTTTCTATCAGCTATCTTCTTTGCTGCTATACTATATGCAGCTTGATGAGTAGTAATTTGCTCTATCTCTGCTTTTTTATATATTTCTAATGTAGTATTGTATATCTCTGTTGTTTTTCTAAGTGATTCTTCTTTATTATACCCTTGAAGTTCTGAATAAACATTTATTAAACCACCAGCATTAATTAAAAAATCTGGTGCGTACAAGATATCTTTTTTAAGAAGTAAATTAGCGTCCCTTTCCTCATCTTGCAATTGATTATTTGCTGCTCCAGCAACAATACAACAATTCAAAGCAGGTATTGTTTGAGGATTCAAAACTGCCCCTAAAGCACAAGGAGCATAAATATCAACATCTAAATCATATAATTGAGTTTCTAAAATTGAATCTACATGAAACTTATCTGCGACCTTTCTTACCTTTTCTTGATTTATATCATTTATAATTACATTTGCTCCTTCATCACATAAATGCTTTACAAGATGTTCTCCTACACTACCAATCCCCTGTACCAGTATTCTTTTGTTTGTTAAATCATTACTTCCCCATTTATATTTAGCTGATGCTTTAATACCCATATAGACTCCATATGCTGTAAAAGGGGAAGGGTCTCCACTTCCTCCAATTGATTCAGGCACACCAGTAACAAATTTTGTCTCTTGTCTCACATACTGCATATCAACAGGACTCATTCCAACATCCTCAGCAGTAATATACTTACCACCTAGACTATCAACAAATTTCCCAAATCTCCTCATTAAACTCTCATTTTTTTGCGTAGAAGAATCTCCAATAATTACCGCTTTCCCACCACCTAAATTTAATCCTGAAATTGCAGCTTTATATGTCATACCTCTTGACAAACGTAAAACATAATCTACTGCATCTTGGCTATTAGAATAATTCCACATTCTTGTCCCCCCTAATGCAGGACCTAAAGTTGTGTCATGTATAGCAATGATTGCTTTTAAATCAGTTTCTTCATCTTGACAAAAGACTAATTGCTCATGCCCCATCGCAGTCATATAAGTTAATAAAGAACCTTTTTCTTTCGCTATCATTTTTTTACTTAATGTTCTCATATATATTTTTTTTTATTTCTATTGAAATTGAAATAAGTTACGGATTAGTATAGCGGACGCGAATTTACTTATTATTTTTGGCATATTAATATAATTAAAAGAAATAATGTTTCATCTTAAGTACCTAAATAAATTTCTTTGGAAACATCGCTCTTTATTAATTATTGGAGCTTTCTTTATTTTAATATCCAATATTTTCGCACTATATCCTGCAGAATTTGTAAGAAAAGCTTTAGACTCCGCTGTAGAAAATATTTCAACGAATCAAAATAGAAATGCAAAATTAATTTTACTAAAATACTCTAGTCTAATTATCATTTTTTCCATCATTAAAGGCATATTTATGTATTTTATGAGACAAACAATTATTGTAATGAGTAGAAGAATAGAATATGATCTTAAAAATGAAATCTATAAAAAATATCAAATACTATCAGTTGCTTTTTACAAAAAAAATAAAGCCGGGGATCTAATGAATAGAATATCAGAAGATGTAACAAGAGTAAGAATGTATTTAGGACCAGCATTGATGTACACTATAAATATTTCTATATTGTTTTATCTAGTACTTACCAAAATGTTTAGTATAAATGCGCACCTCACATATTATGTACTTATTCCATTACCTATACTAGCAATATCAGTATATTTTGTAAGCAAAAATATTAATATTCGAAGTGAAAAAACACTGGAGGAATTGTCAAGATTAACTACAATTTCTCAAGAAACATACTCTGGAATAAAAATAATAAAATCTTTCAACAATGAAATGAATTTATTTTCAAAATTTGTAAAGCATTGTAAAAAATATACTAACAAACAATTATACTTAGTTAAAATTGAAGCATTTTTCTTTCCTTTAATAATTACTTTAATTGGTACTAGCACAATTTTGACTATATATATTGGTGGTTTAGAGGTTATAGAAGGTAATCTATCATCTGGTAATATTGCTGAATTTATTATTTATGTTAACATGCTATCATGGCCAGTTGCTTCAGTTGGATGGATAACATCAATAATACAAAGAGCTGCAGCATCACAAAAAAGAATTAATGAATTTCTACAAACTGATAATGAAATTAAAAACTACACAAATAAATCTGAAAATATATCAGGGAATATTCAATTTGAAAACGTTACTCTAAAATATCAAAATACAAACATTACCGCTATAAAAAATATTAATTTCATAATAAATGAAAAGGAGCACATAGGTATTTTTGGAAAAACAGGTTCTGGAAAGTCTACTATAATAAATCTAATTTGTAGACTTTATGATCCAACTGAAGGAAAAATTTATATTGGAAATGAAAATATTAAAAAATTAAACTTGTATAATTTAAGAAAGACAATAGGATACATACCTCAAGATGACTACTTGTTTTCTGGAAGTATTAAAGAAAATATAACTTTTTCTAGTGATAATTTTAATGAAGAAAATCTATTAGAATCTACTTATAATGCAGAATTACAAGAAGATATAAATAATTTTAACAATAAATTCAACACCATAATTGGTGAAAGAGGTGTCCAATTATCAGGCGGTCAAAAACAAAGATTAGCAATTGCAAGAACATTTTATAAAAAACCAGATATTTTTATTTTTGATGATTGTTTATCTGCAGTAGACGCAAAAAAAGAACATAAAATAATTAATAAATTAAAAATAGCATGTAAAGAAAAAACTTGCATCATAGTGAGTCATCGTATCGAATCATTAAAAAATTTAGATAAAATTTATGTTATTGATAATAGTAAAATGATTGAATCTGGAAATCATGAGCAATTACTTAAAAAAAGAGGACTTTATTATAAGATGTTCTTAATACAGAAAAAAAAGAAGTTTGATTAATTTATTTTATTTTAATATATTTGACTCATTAAAACAAAAAAAATGTCAGAAAATAGAGATATAGAAGAAATTTTTTCTAAATCAGTAAGAGCAGGAAGAAGAACATATTTCTTCGATGTTCGATCAACAAGAGCCGGAGATTACTATATGACACTTACTGAAAGTAAAAGAGATTTTAATGAAGATGGGACACCTTTTTACAAAAAACATAAAATTTATTTATATAAAGAAGATTTTAAAGATTTTCAAAATGCACTAAAAGAAGTAAGTGATTATATAATCAAGGAAAAAGGTGAAGAAATAATTTCAGAAAAAAAATCTGAAAAAACAAACAATTCTTCAGATAACGAAAAAGAAGAATCATCTAACAATTTTACAGAAGTAGATTTTGATGATCTAGGAAAAGATTAATTGATTTAAATTAATTAATAATCTGTACTAAAAATATTTTTTTCTTAACAACTTAACCCATTTGTTGATAATTATAGAAATCTAAAACAACAATTTTAAATAAGCTATGGTAATTTTATGGCCTAACAAAATTTACAATGAAGGGGGAAATAATTTCAATAGCGAATCAAAAGGGTGGTGTCGGTAAAACTACCACTGCTATGAACCTTGCAGGTAGTCTAGGAGTCTTAGAATATAAAGTATTATTAATTGATGCTGACCCTCAAGCAAATGCCACATCTGGATTAGGTTATAATCCAAAAGAAATCACAAGTGGCATCTATGAAGCCATAATTAATAATACGTTGGATAAGAATGCAATTCTAAAAACAACAACACCGAACCTTGATTTAATTCCCTCTAGTATTGACTTAGTAGGAGCTGAGATTGAACTTATTGAATTTAATGAAAGAGAATATAGAATTTCTAATGTTTTGAAACCAATTAAAGATAAATATGATTTTATCATAATAGATTGTGCTCCTTCTTTAGGCCTTTTAACATTAAATGCTCTAACAGCCTCTTCTAGTGTTATTATACCTATTCAATGTGAATATTTCGCTCTAGAAGGACTAGGAAAGCTATTAAATACTGTGAAAATTGTTCAACAAAGATTAAATATTAATTTAAAAATTAAAGGATTATTACTTACAATGTACGATACTAGGCTACGATTAGCAAATCAAGTAGTTGAAGAAGTTAAAATGCATTTTCAAGAAATGGTGTTCAATACAATTATTCATAGAAATGTTCGCCTTAGTGAATCCCCATCATTTGGCAAAACAATTGTAACACATGACGCTACTAGTAAAGGAGCTATAAATTACTTAAATCTTGCTAATGAAATTATTGAAAAAAACAAAATTGAAAATGAATCAATCTAATAAAAGAAACAAATCATTAGGAAGAGGATTATCTGCAATACTAGGGACAATGTCTAATAACAATGTAAGCAATAAAATTAACTCTACCTCAACACAAAACATCTCTCTGTCTAAAATATCAGAAAATCCCTTTCAGCCTAGATCAAAATTTGACAATGAAAAATTACATGAATTAGCAATCTCAATTGAGCAAATTGGCATAATACAACCTATAACTGTAAGAAAAATTAATGCTGAACAATACCAATTAATATCTGGAGAAAGACGTTTTAGAGCATCAAAAATAGCAAATTTTAATACTATTCCTGCATATGTAAGAGTTGCTAATGATGAAGAAATGCTACAAATGGCATTAATCGAAAATATACAAAGAGAAAATCTGAATCCAATTGAAATAGCTTTAAGTTATAAAAGATTAATTAAGGAATGTGAACTTACTCAAGAAGCATGTAGTGAGAAGGTTGGGAAAAAGCGATCAACAATAACTAATTTTTTAAGATTATTAAAACTTCCTTCAGAAATACAAAATGGATTAATAGAAAATAAAATTAGTACAGGTCATGCAAGAGCATTAATTAATATAAATTCAAAAACTAATCAAATTAATATCTATAATGATATTATTAATAATGGATTTTCTGTTCGTGAGGTTGAACAATTATCAAAAGAATTTTCAGATACAAATTATAAATCAACTTTTAAATCTAAAAAATCTCAAAATCTGACATTTGAATATCAAAAAATAATACATGATGTATCAAATAAATTAAATTCAAATGTAGAAATAAAACATAATAAATCTGGAAAGGGTAAAATGACTATTGCTTTTAAAAACAATGAAGACCTTAAAAGAATAATTAAAATAATTAATATATAATTTGATAAAAAAAATATATATAATAATTATTTTATTAATCTCATTTAGTAAATTAATGGGACAACAACATACTGCAAAATCACCAAAAAAAGCAGCATTATATTCAACAATAATTCCAGGAGCAGGTCAAGTATACACGAAAAAGTATTGGAAAGTACCTATAATTTATGCAGGATTGGTTACATCAAGCTATTATATATACCAAAATAATAAATTATATAAAGACTATAAGAATGCATATATCATTCGAAAAGATAATAATCCACTAACAATCGACACATATAATAATATATATACTGATGAAAACTTAATTACGTTAACTGAATTTTATAGAAGAAACTTAGAAGTTTCTACATTGTTATTTACTTTAACATATGTTTTAAATATAATTGACGCATCTGTAAGTGCACATCTATTTGAATATAATATAAATGATAATGTATCATTGAACATACAACCTTCATTATATGACTTAAAAACAGGATCTATATTGTTAGCTTTTAAATTTAATAAATTATGAAAATTGGTATAATAGGTAATGGTAAAATGGGAAAATTAATTAGTACACTGGCTGAAAAAAGAGGTCATAAAATAGTTTTTAGATCTAATTCTTCAAACCCAATAGATAATTTTGAGTTAAGAGAAATTGATATTGCTATAGAGTTTAGCACTCCTAAATCTGCATACAAAAATATTAGCCATGCTATTAATAATGGAATACCTACTATTTCTGGAACAACAGGATGGCTTGATAAAATTCAAGATATACAAAATCTTTGCAATAAAAAAAATGGATCATTTTTACACTCTTCTAATTTTAGCATAGGGATGAATTTATTTTTTGAATTAAATAAGAAACTTTCAACGCTTATAAAATCTTATAATTATGATATTACAATACATGAAAAACACCATAAAAATAAACTTGATATCCCTAGCGGGACAGCCATAAAATTAAGCAATGACATTAATAATATATCAAATAATGAAGTAAATATTAAGTCTACTAGAATGAATGATATAATTGGAGAACACTCGATTATGTGCGAA
>PAZP01000023.1 GCA_002715565.1 Flavobacteriales bacterium | reverse complement strand
TTTAAAAGACCCCAACAAACCGATTTGATCATTTATTTTTTTAGGTCCTACAGGTGTAGGAAAAACACAATTAGCTAAAGAACTTGCTATTGAAATGTTTGATACAGCTGATTCTTTAATTAGAGTTGATATGAGCGAATATATGGAGAAGTTTGCAGTTACTAGATTAGTTGGTTCACCACCTGGTTATGTTGGTTATGAAGAAGGCGGGCAACTTACAGAGAAAGTTAGAAGAAAACCTTATTCAATTGTTTTGCTGGATGAAGTAGAGAAAGCTCATCCTGATGTTTTTAATTTATTATTACAAGCACTTGACGATGGGCATATGACTGATAGTTTAGGAAGAAAGATTGATTTTAAAAACACAATTATTATAATGACATCTAATATTGGTTCTAGACAGTTAAAGGATTTTGGACAAGGTGTAGGTTTTGGAACATCTGCTAAAATTGCAAATGCTGAAAATTATTCTAAAGGTGTTATTGAAAAAGCTTTAAAAAAGGCTTTCGCACCTGAATTTTTAAATAGAATAGATGATATAGTTTTATTTAACTCTCTTCAAAAGAATGATTTACATAAAATTATTGATATTGAATTAAAATCTCTTTATCATAGAATTGAAGATATGGGCTTTAAAATTACAATTGACTCAGAAGCAAAAGATTATATTTCAGACAAAGGCTATGATAGTCAATTTGGTGCAAGACCTTTAAAAAGAGCTATTCAAAAATATTTTGAAGATAAATTAGCAGAAGAAATAATAAACGCTAATTTGAAGAAAAATGAAGTTATTAATGTTGTTTTAAATACTAATAAAACAGAATTAGAAATTAAAATCAATAAACCTCAAAGAAAAAAGAAAAAAATATCCAAGTAATAAAATCTATGATTTAGATATTATTTTTGTTAATAGCTTCTCTTTCGTCTTTAATTTATTAAAAAGTAATTTTAAATTTTTTATCATATCAAAATTTGAATTTTTAACTTTTCTATTATCAACTTCTACAACTGTGGCTATTTCTCCCATTGTACCAGTAGTAAAAACCTGATCAGCATTATATAGTTCAGAGATTGAAATATCTTTTTCGATAATAGAAATATTATTAGATTTACATATAGAAATAATAAGATCTCTTGTAATTCCAGGTAAGCAAAATTTTGATGTAGGAGTATATATAATATTATTTTTAATCATAAATATATTTGTAGAGTTAGTTTCTGAAATAAATCCATTTAGATCAAGCATAATTGAATCATCTACACCGTAATTATTAGCCTCTATTTTAGCTAATATATTATTCAATAAATTATTATGATGTATTTTAGAATCTAAAAATAATGGTGTATTCCTTCTAATTGATGATGTGATTAATTTTAAATTTCTATTTAAATAAATAGGTGGTTTCCATTCTGCTAAAATAATCAAAGTACAACCATACTGATTAAGTTTAGGGTTCATTCCAGAAGTAATTTTCTCTCCTCTAGATAATGTTAATCTAATATGAACATCTGTAAACATTTCATTTGCATTTAATGTTTTCATAATTGAAGATATAATAGTTTTCTTACTAGGAATATTTTCAAACATTAATGATTTAGCAGACTCTAAAAGTCTATTAATATGTTTTTCTAGAGCAAAAATATTACCATCATATACCCTTAAACCTTCCCAAACACCATCACCTCCTTGAACTAAACTATCAAAAACAGAAATTTTTGCATTTGACCTATCATATAATTTTCCATTAATTAACACTTTAATATTATCATTTCTTTTATCGTATTTCTGTATCATAATTAAATCTTTGATTTACTAATAATTTGGTATAATTTTAATGCTTCTTCATAAACTAATTTATTATTTGAAGAAAGTTTTATTTTTCTAGTTTTAGGTTTAGAAAAACCTATTGTATTATGAACACTAGTATACCAGTATTTCGCCCATATACCATCAATATTTTTTGGTCCTTTATCCCATTTTAACATTCTTGGATCATAATCTATATTTAAAGCTTCACACAGTTCTTTTAACTTAAATCCAGGGTTTTTAAGTATGTCTTTAGATTCTATGACTATAAATGGTATATGATTATTTTTAAAAAAATTGAAAAGTTTAAATTGATCAAGCAATCCAATATCTCTTAATGAAGGATTTTTAATTACATTATTATAAGATGAAATAACTTCTAATGGATGTCTTAATAATAATATATTATTAACTTTTTTAAGAAAGGTTAAATTTAAATCAATTATAAAGTGACTCATTAATTTAAAAAAAGAAATAGGCATATTATAATCTTTTAGAATCAAATCATCAACAATTTTATTGCCATTTGTACAATAAAAATTAATAATTTCATTATAACCAGGATGTCTTAATCCAGTAACTTTTAAATAATGAGCATACAATGGCTCATCAAAAACAATTGTATCTTTTCTAGAGTTAAAACTATACATTAAAGCCGTTGATATATTCCTCGGACCAGACCAGAGACAAATTTTATTACTCACCTTTTTCTACTTGTAAAACATACATAAAGTATCTTAATTCTCGATTTTCAAAAGATTCATATAATTCGCTTCCCTTAATTCCTGCAAAAGAAGAAGAAACACTACTTAAAAAAGTTGGCATAAAACTTTTAATTTGCTTAGATCTTTTTACAGACATTAAATCTAAGGCAGTTATAATATTAGAAGTTATTTCTTCTTGGTAAATAATTTTATAATAATTAGAAATAGATTTATGAAAACCTTCAATTTCTGATGAAGGTCTAAAATCAGTGATTAAAAAATAAGAAGAAGGTTTTAGAACTCTATAAACTTCTTTAAGAAAATTATTAAAATTTGGATAACAATGTGATGATTCAACATTAATTACTATATCAAAAATATTATCTTCAAAAGGCAACATATCCGCACTACCTTGTAAAAAAGATAGTTTATTACTTTTATAAAATTTTTTACATAAATCTATAGCAGAACTAGATATGTCTAATCCACATATTTTTGTTACACTAAATGTTCTAGAAATATAATCTGCCCCACCTCCTCTACCTGAGCCAACTTCAAGAACATTGGAATTACTAAATTCTACTTTTGAACATAAATAATGATATAACTGGATAGGATATCTTTCCTTTTCATCATCTTCAGATAAATTAGGGTTAAAATCTTCACGGAAATAACCATAATTCATAAATTTAAGATCAGAAGTTTTAACAGTATTACCTAAATATGTATACCAGATTTTCCAGATTTTACCTTTAAGAATAGGAAAATTTCTAAATATTATTTTTAAAAATTTTGTTATCAACTAGTTAAATCTTTGATTACTTGCTCACTAATACCTGTATTGGAGAATCCGCCATCATGAAAAAGATTTTGCATAGTAATACTTTTAGTTAAATCTGAGAATAAAGCAATGCAGAAATTAGCACAATCCTCCGCGCTTGCATTTCCTAAAGGAGACATTTTATTAGCATAGTCAAAAAAAGTATCAAAACCTTTAACACCACTTCCAGCAGTAGTCATAGTAGGAGATTGAGAAATAGTATTTACTCTTACTTTATTTCTATTACCGAAATGATAACCAAAACTTCTAGCAATACTTTCAAGATATGCTTTATTTTCAGCCATATCATTATAATCAGGAAAAGTTTTCTGAGCAGCTATGTAAGAAAGAGCTACTATAGATCCAAAATCATTCATTGAATCATTTTTCCAAGCTGTTTGAAGAACTTTATGGAAAGAAAGAGCAGAAACATCAAAACCTTTAATAGTAAAATCATAATTTTGATCAGTATAGTCTCTTCCTTTTCGAACATTAACAGACATTCCTATTGAGTGCAAAACAAAATCTAACTTACCCCCAAGTTTTGAAACAGATTCTTTAAATAACTTATCTAAATCTTCTATATTGGTAGCATCAGCAGGAATAATTGATGAATTTGTTTTTTTTGACAATTCCTCTATCTTCCCCATTCTTAATGCAATTGGAGCATTTGAAAGAACAAAACTTGCTCCTTGTAAAGAAGCATTTTCTGCAACTTTCCAAGCTATAGATTTTTCATCAAGTGCACCGAAAATAATGCCTTTTTTATTTTTTAGTAAATTTTTTAACATAATTATTATTTAAAATACAAATATAAAATTATTGATTTAATAAATCAACGGCATTATTTATTGCAGCTTGTGTTACCTCTTTTCCACTTAATAGTTTAGCAATCTCACTTATCCTTCCTTCTTTATTAAGATAATTAATGACTGATATTGTATTTTCATTAATAATCCTTTTACTTACCTTAAGATGCCTATCTGCTTTAGAAGCAATTTGAGGTAAATGAGTTACAGATATTAATTGAGTAGTATGACTTATCTCTCTCATCATATCACCCATTAAACTTGCAATCTCACCTGATACACCTGAATCAATTTCATCAAAAATTAAAGTATTAATATGAGAGTTTTGAGCAGTGATATATTTTATAGCAAGCATTAAACGAGCAAGCTCTCCTCCTGAGGCTACTTTGGAAATTTCTTCTTCTTTAACCCCTTTATTTGCAGAAAATTTAAACACATAGAAGTTGGTTCCATTATTATGAAAATCTTCAGATATTTTCTTTTCAATGCAAAATTTAGCGTCAGGAAGTCCTAATTGATGTAAAATATTTTCAACAGAACAACAAAAACTATCTAGTATTTTATCTCTTTTACTATTTAAAATATTTAAAGATTTTAAAAGTTTTTCTTTTTGTTGATTTATCTTGTCATTCTTTTCTTTTAATAACAATTCAAAAGAAGATGACAGTTCAATTCTAGCAAAAAACTCGTTTTTTAAATCTATTAAATCATCTAAAGAAGAAAGCTTATGTTTATACAACATTTTATTTATGAAATCTAAACGATTTCTAATTTCATTTAACTTATCTGAATCAAAATTTATAGTATTCTTAATTGAATATATTTCTTGATTAATATCATTAAGCTCAATAATGCTACTATCTATTCTTTTATACAGATCTTTAAATACATCATAATTTTTTAACTTTCTTTGTATGATAGATAGATTACTAATAATACCTTGCTGATCATTAAATAGTAATTCTGCTTCAGATATAATATTTGCTATATCATCAGAATTTTCTAAAATAGATAAATTGTTCTCTAAATTTTCTTTTTCAAATTTATTTAGATTAGCATTGTTTAATTCATTATATTGATGTTCAATAAAATCTAATTCAGCAGATGAAATAGTACTTTTTTCCTTAAATAAAAACAACTCCTTTTCTAATTTCATGAAGGTTTTTAACTCCTCTCTATAAAGAGATAACTCATTTTTGGAGTTAGCTAATTGATCTATAATTTTAAATTGAAAATTTTTATCTTTAAAATCAAATAATTTATTTTGAGAGAAAACCTCAACAATCAATGATCCAAAATCATTTAACACATTTAAACGAACTGGAGTATCATTTATAAACGCTCTACTTTTTCCTTGCGTATTAATTTCTCTTCTAACTACAGTTTCTGTATCAAAATCTAAATCATATATCTTAAAAAAATGTTTACAATACTCAGATATAGTAAATTCTGCTTCAATAATACATTTAGAATTATTGCCTAACAATAACATCCTGTCTATTCTTTTTCCTAATAATAATGCAAGGGCATCTAGCATTATAGACTTACCTGAACCAGTTTCACCAGAAATAACCGTAAAACCCTTATTAAAATTTATATTTACTTCTTGAAATAAAGCATAATTATTTATAGATAACCTAGTTATCATCTTCCTTCTTCAGATTTATTAATGGCTTGATATTTAGTGGATCTAGAAGGGTCTATCTCAACCAAAAGTTGAGATATTCTTGATTTTTCGTTTGGAAAAGCTTCAGAATATATTTTTATTATTTCATCTGATTTAGCATCAAAAAATAATGTAAGTATAAATGCAGATGGATTCTCTCTGTAAATGCTTTTTAAGTTTTCTAATGATTCCGTAATCTCGTATCTAGCATCATCAGGCTCTTCAGATAATTTATCTAATCCCATACGATGGTATCTATACATTGTTAAATGATAATCACTAAATCTAGAATCAAGTAAATCATGAGCTATCCAATATCTGTTTTTATCGCTCTCAAAGGCCTTCCACCCTGCCTCTCTTGCATTCTGAGCATTACTAACAATTTTTTGTGCTATATTAAAATACTCATTACCTCCTTCTTCAGAAAAAGTAGCAAAATCTAATCCTAAAATTATATTTACATAAAAAGCCAATACAGATGTAAGATTTGACATATGAGTTGTAGCAGAAAATTCTAATGATTGATACTCTAAATATCTAAATCTAAAATCATTATCAATATAATTAAATAAAGTAGATTTATAAGATGTACCATAAATTGGTCTTGTACTTTGAATCTGCAATGTCCCTTCAAATTCATCATTTGATATTTTTTTACTAATATTAATTAAAATAGAACACTCTATCTTTTCTTCACTTTGTATATTAGTACTTGTCCATTTGGTATTATTAATAAATTCATAAATATCTGTCTGCAGTGTTTGAAAAATTTTTCTATCACTAGTTTGAATTTGTGATGAACTAACACGAACATTACACAGTAGTTCCTGTGAGTATGAAAAGTCGAAATTAAAAATTAAAAATATAATTAATAATCTTCTCATGATAAATCTCTAATTATTAAATTAACAATATCTTTTGAAACTTTATCTTTAGCTTTTAAACCAAAAGAATTAACATCCTCTCCTTTTCTTGAAATAACAGTTACCTTATTTGTATCATGCCCAAAAGTTGCTCTTGGATCATTTAGTGAATTCATAACTATCATATCAAGTGATTTATTTTTTAGTTTTAATTTGGCATTTTTGATTTCATTTTCAGATTCCAATGCAAAACCTGCAATAAATTGCTTTTCAGTCTTCAACTTACTCATTTCAAGCAATATATCTTTAGTTCTTACCAAGGGTAATGACAATGATTCTTTATTTTTTTTAATTTTTCCTTTACTTTTATTTATTGGAGCATAGTCGGCAACAGCAGCCGAAAAAATAGAAATATCTGTTTTAGGAAAAATTTTATTTACATTATCAAACATTTGCTGCGCAGATATAATATTATGGACAGTAATATTTGAGTGAAAACATTTTTCATTAGAAGGGCCTATCACTAAATCTACTTTTGCGCCTTGATTAGCAAATTCATTTGCTAAAGCAATCCCCATTTTTCCAGATGAATAATTGGAAATATAACGAACTTCATCAATAAGTTCATGTGTAGGACCCGCAGTTACTAAAACCTTTTTATTTTTTAATATTTTCTCTGAAATATCATTGTAAATAATTTCAAATATTTCAAGTGGCTCTGCCATTCTACCCTCACCAATTAAACCACTAGCTAACTCACCAAATCTAGATGGTATTAATTTATGACCGTATCTTTCTAATTTGGATATATTATTTAATGTAGTAGGATGCCGATACATCTCTAGGTCCATTGCAGGAGCAAAATAAACATGTGATGTATATGATAAATAAATAGCTAGTAATAAATTATCACAATTTCCCGCAACCAACTTTGATAAAGTATTAGCTGTTAGTGGTGCAATAATAAATATATCTGCCCATAATGCTAGCTTAATATGACTATTCCATTGATTATCATCAACCATATCTATATGAACAGGATTTTCAGAAAGCGTAGAAAGCGTTAAAGGCGTAATAAATTCAACGGATGATTTTGTTTGAACAACTTTAACCGATGCACCTGATTTTTTAAAAAGCCTGACTAATTCTGCAGATTTATATGCTGCAATACTACCAGTAATACCCAATAAAATATTTTTTCCCTTAATCATTATTTACTGACTCCTCATCTGATTCGTCAATATTAGGATCTCTCATATATATTTCATCATTCAATAGTTCCTTCATGGCAATAGCCCAAGGTTTTGGAAGGCTTTCATAGAATTTAGAAACAGCTATTTGTTCTTGATTCTCAAACACTTCATCTAACTGATCTTGCGTTAATGCAAATTCTTGTAACTTATTCATTAATTCATCTTTCATCTTCTCATTTATCTGAGAAGATCTTTTAGCCATTACAGAAACTGCCTTATATATATTATCTGTAATATCTAAAAAATCATTTACTTCTCTAGTAATTGTTGTGGTTTCTGCACCTGTGTTCTTAAATTTCATTATTTATTATTTTAATTAGTTTTATTTAATAGTTGATTTGATGCTGTATAAATATCAGATAATGTTTTCAAATAAACACTATTAGGATAATTTTCTTTAAAGTATTGATATAAATCAATTGTTGAGAGTAAACGTTCCTCAATTTTAGAACCAATACTGTTCACTGCTAATAAATAAGAAGAATTAATAATTAAAAACTGAATTTCTTCCCTGTTATTAATCGACGGAAAATCGATCATGACATTTTCTAAAGCAATGATAGCTGATTTATATTTTTCAGTTGTAAAATATTGTTTTGCATTTTCAAATGCTTTTTTTGCTAGCTTATTTCTTAACTCATCTATTAATTTATTACATTCCATAATATTATCCGAATCAGGATAAGAATCTATATGCCTTTGCATTTCTTTTATTGCTTTGTGAGTATTTCTAGCATCTAAAGAATAATTTGGAGCTTCCAAGTAATAACAATATGCACTCATATAACTACACTCACTAGCAATTTTACTGTTAGGGTAATTTTTTAAATGTCTTTTGAATAAATAAGCAGCTGATATATAATCTCCAGTATGATAATGACAATAAGCAAAATAATAGCTAATATCTTGCATCTTAGATGTACCAATCATTACGGTGTTTAATTCATTAAATAAAGGAAGTGCTCTATTATAATCTTCCTTTTCATAATACTTAACAGCTTGACTATATTTATAATTTACATCATTACTCTTTAAAACCTTCTGGTATTTTCCACATGAAAATAAAAAAAGTGAAGCTATAATAATTATTAAGTTTTTCATAATCTAACAAATTGTGACAAAGATAAAATCAATAATTGAATATTCCTAAATTATTTTTTACTCTAGTATAAACAGCATTTTTATCTGTTTATTGTTTTACCAAGACACTTAATTCATTTATTATTGATTTAGAAGCTGATAATAATGGCTTTCTAACTATACTCTTGGAAATTCCTAATAGTTCTAGTAGTGCTTTTATTCCTACAGGATTTCCTTCTGCATAGAGCGGCTTATAAAAATTCCATAAATTATAATGCAATCGATTAGCACTTTTAAACTCTCCAGACAATCCCTTATTAACCATTTCTGAATATTTTTTAGGAAAAGCTTGTGCTATTACAGAAATCACACCATCACCCCCCAAATTTATTATTGGTAACGTTAGTGCATCATCACCTGATATAACTAGAAATCTATCTGGACGATTTTTTAATATATCCATAACATGAAACATATCACCTGAAGCCTCTTTAACTCCAATGATATTAGAAAAATCATTTGCAAGTCTAACAATTAAATCGGAACTCATATGACTTGATGTTCTAGATGGTACATTATATAATATGATCGGAAGTGGACTGTTTTCAGATATTAACTTATAATGTTCATAAATACCTTCCTGGGTTGGTCGATTATAATAAGGAGAAACTGATAATATAGCATCTATACCTCCAAAATCAAAATTTTTCAAATCAGACACAATTTGATTAGTATTATTGCCACCCAGACCCAAAACTAGAGGTAATTTACTATTATTAATTCTTTTACAAAAAGAAACAACATTATTCACTTCATCTTTACTCAATGTAGCGCTTTCAGCTGTTGTACCCATTAAAACCAAATAATTAATATTATTATTTATTGTATTAAACAATAACTTTTCTAAAGAGATATAGTCAATACTTCCATCATCATTAAAAGGAGTTATTAATGCAACACCTGTTCCTTTAAATTTATTCATTTTTTTTATTTATTAAATTTATATAATGTTTTATTTCCCTCATCAATCTTTGTACACTTTTATCATTATTTAAAGAAATCATCAAATCATATATTTCATAATTTTCTTCATAAATACCTATTTTAAAATGAGCTAAAGAACTAGCAATAAGATATTTGATTGGAATTACCTTACTATCACATAAATTTATGAGGATATCATAATCCTTTTTAATAAAGTTATCTATAATATAATTTTGTGGTTTATAATACCAATTTAAGTCTTTCTGATAAAAAAAATCGTACTGTAATTTTGGGGTATGGCAATATGATAATTTTTTTGAATTAACAAAACCTAGAGCTTTCACTTCTTTTTTTAAATCAAAAAAATAAGATACAAATGGTTGAATAGTTTTAATATTTTCTTCAAAAGTAGCATCATATAATATACCAATAGATTTAGCTTGATCTAAATTACATACTGATTTTGTCCTTTTATTAGTCTTTAAATCTCTTTGAAAAACCCAGCGACCCACTTTATGCTTAAAATTTTCTAAATAACTCATCAACTTAATAATTCTAAAAATTCTTTTTCACTCATTAATTTAACATTTAAACTATTTGCTTTTTCTTTTTTTGATGGCCCCATATTCTCTCCTGCAAGAATAAAAGTAGTGTTTTTTGATATACTGCTTACATATTTCCCTGAATGTTGTTCTATAATATTTTTAAGCTCACTCCTACTTAAATTAAATACTCCAGAAATAACAATCTTCATACCATCTAATTTTTTTGATTTTAAATCTTTATTTTTAGAATTAAAATTTAAACCAATATTTTTAAGATTATTTATCAATTTAATATTTCTAGATTCACAAAAATAATCTTTAACACTTTTTGCTATCTTATCACCTATTTCATCAACTTGAGTGAGATCATCACATGATATTATATCATCTATTGAAGAAAAATGATTAGCAAGAACTTTTGCAACAGTTTCCCCAACGTATCTTATACCTAATGCAAATAAAACCCTTTCAAAAGGAACCGTTTTAGATTTTTCTATAGCATTCAATAAATTAACTGTAGACTTCTCAACATTTTTACCAAGTAAAAGTAACTTATCTCTTTTCAGATAATATAAATCATCAAAATTATTTATTAAATCATTTTTTATTAACAATTCTATTGTTTCACTTCCAAGACCGTCTATATTCATTGCCTTCCTACTAACAAAATGAGAAAATCTTGCTTTAATCTGAGGAAAACAATATAAATAATTTAAACAATAATGTTTGGCGTCACCTTCATTTCTAACAAGTTTTCGATCACATGACGGGCAGTTTGAAATGTAATCTATTTGTTGTGAAAATAAATTTTTTTCTTCATCTTGAACACTTACAACTTTAGGTATAATATCACCTCCTTTTTCAATTACTACGGTTGCACCTACAAAAACACCAAGTTTTTCTATTTGGTCTGAATTATGTAATGATGCTCTTTTAACGATAGTTCCTGCCAGACTAACAGGTTCTAATGTGGCTACCGGTGTGATAGCACCAGTCCTACCAACTTGATAGGTAACATTATTAAGTTTAGTTATAGCCTTTTCCGCCTGAAACTTATAAGCTATAGCCCATCTAGGAGATTTTGCTTTATAACCAATTTCTTCTTGCAAATCTATATCATTAATTTTTACAACTATTCCATCAATTTCAAAGGGCAAAGCGCTTCGTTTATCCTCCCACTTTTTAACAAATTCTGAAACATCATTGATAGATTTACATTTCTCAATATAAGAGGGAACCTTAAAGCCCCATTCCTTTGCTTTCATTAAATTATAAAAATGATTTTTAGAAGGCAATTTATCCCCTAACAATGAATACAAGAAACAATCTAAGGGTCTCTCAGACACCTCTTTAGTGTTTAATAATTTTAAGCTTCCAGAAGCTAAATTCCTTGCGTTAGCAAATGGTTCTAGCCCCTTGTCAATTCTTTGTTGTGCAGTTTTTTCTTTAAACGTTTTAAATTTACTTTTAGATATAAAAACTTCTCCTCTAATTTCAAAAATATCCGGGTAATCACCTTTTAATTCTAAAGGAATACTTTTAATTGTTTTAATGTTTTCTGTAACGTTATCACCTTGAACACCATCTCCCCTAGTGGTTGCTAAGATTAATTTTCCATTCTCATACGTTAAACTTATAGATACTCCGTCATATTTTAATTCGCATACATAATCAAATTCAATATCAATTATTTTTTTTATTCTAGTGTCAAAATCTTTAAGATCATTTATGGAATATGAATTATCAAGAGAGAGCATAGGAAATTTATGTAATACAGTTTGAAAATGATCTAAAACTGCACCACCTACTCTTTGAGTGGGTGAATTAATATCATGCAAATCTGGATGTTTCTTTTCAAGCTCAATAAGCTCATATAATAATTTATCAAAATCAAAATCTGAAATAATTGGAGTATCCAAAACATAATAAGCATGGTTATGCTTATTAATTTCTTGTCTTAAAAAATCTATTCTTTCCTTCTCGTTCATTTATTTTTGATAAGGTAAATGCGAATCATGTAAAATTATTTTTAATGTCCCATTTTCTACTTTTTTATAAACAAATGAAAATTCTACCTTTAATTTTTCAGTTTCATTAATAAAATAATAATTTCCCATAGCTATAGCTATTTCGTGTTCTATTTTAATAGATGCGTTCTCCCAAATAATATCAAGCCAACCTTTTAAAGCAAATCCGTTATCTTCTGAAAAATCTTTATTACCAGCGATAAAATATGAAAGTGCAGAATCTCTTTTCAGTCTAAATTGAACATCTGATGCTAAAGTAGGCTTAAACAGTACTTCACCTAAGTCAAATGCATAAAGTTTATCTATAAACTTATTTGTTAATTCAGAATAATCATCATTTCTAATGTAAGCTTTACCAATATTAATAATTCCATCCGACCATTCTTTTTGTACTTCAACAACATCATTTTTTGTTATCATTATAATATTTTTTTCATTAAAATTATAATCAAAAATAAATTAATTCTTTGTTCCTCGAATCATTCTTTTCTTCCCATTTATATCTTTTTTTAACTCAATATCAACAAATCCTAATTCATGCATAAAATCAAATATTTCAGCGGCAAATAATTGATTAATTTCAAAATATAATTTGCCATTATTATTTAGTGATTTTATCGCCAGCTTAGCAATTTTCGTATAAAATAATAACGGATTATTATCAGATACAAATAATGCATTATGAGGTTCAAAATCCAATATTTTTTTTGATATTTTAGATTTATAACTTTCCAATACATATGGTGGATTACTAACAATTATATCATATTTAGGTAACTTATTTAATTTTAAAATATCTTGATTTTGAAAATTTATTTTAACTCTATTGTTAATTGAGTTTTTTTGTGCTACCATTAATGCATGTTTTGATATATCCATTGCATTAATAATTGCATTACTATTTAATGCTAAAGCAATAGCTATACATCCAGATCCAGTACCAATATCTAATACAGATTGAAAATCATCTTTTAAAAGCCAATCAACTAATTCCTCAGTTTCAGGTCTAGGTATTAACACATTTTTATTAACCTTTAATTTAATACCATAAAATTCTACTTCAGATAAAATATATTGTATTGGTTGATTATTTGAAAGTTCATTAACTATATCATTCAACTTTAGCACTATTTGGCTACTTAAAATCATATTTGATTTTAAAATAGTATCAGAACGATTTAATCCTATAATTTTTTCGATAGATAAATACGCCCAATTTCTTATCTCTCTCCGAGGAGCAATTCCACTTAGCCTTGATAAAAAAAATGGAATAATATTGCATACCTTTTGCATATAACAAATGTAATAAAAAGCCTATTTTTGAGGTATGAAAGATACAGAGTTTTTTATGAAAAAATGCCTAGAATTGGCTAAAAAGGGAGAAGGAAAAGTGTCTCCAAATCCTATGGTTGGATGTATCATAACACACAATTCAAAAATTATAGGAAAAGGATATCATAAAAAATATAAAACCGAACACGCAGAAGTAAATGCCATTAATAGTGTAAAAAATAAAGAATTATTAAAGGAAGCAGATTTATACGTTAATTTAGAACCATGTTCACACCATGGAAATACACCTCCATGCTCAGATTTAATTATCAAATATAAAATTAAAAATGTTTATATAGGTTCTAGAGATATATATCCGGAAGTAGTGAAAAATAGCAGTATAGATAAAATGCGAAGAGAGGGCATTAATGTAAAGGTTGGAATACTAGAATCAAAATGCAAGGAATTAAATAAACGGTTCTACTTATTTCATGAAAAAAAAAGACCTTTTATTATTCTAAAATGGGCTGAAAGCAGAGATGGATTTATCGCTCCAAAAAAACAAAAACAACCACTTTGGCTAACTTCAAAAAAATCTAAGGAATTTGTTCACTTTCAAAGATCTATAGAAAATGGTATTATTATAGGTAGAGTTACAGCTGAAAAAGATAACCCCATGCTGAATGTTAGAGGAATTAAAAATGCTATAAACCCTACTAGAATAATAATTGATAAAAATTTAAAACTTTCTAATACTTTAAATATATTTAATGATCAAGCTAAAACAATAATAGTAAATAGTGTTAAAAAGTTAGAAATTGGTTCTAATTTATTTTTAAAAATCAATTTCGATAATTTTATTAAAGAACTAATGTTAGAATTATATAAACTAAACATATTATCTGTAATTATTGAAGGTGGTAGTAAAACATTAAACACCTTTATTTCAGAAAATATATGGGACGAGGCTTATGTCTTTTCTTCAAATATTATTTTAAAAGATGGTATTAAAGCACCCAAAATTAAAGGAGAAATTAAACAAAAGTATAATATTGATACTGATATTTTAAAGATATATAAAAAATGATCTTTCTAATACTTGCTATATTTTCAAGTGTGATTTTGTTTTTTTTATTTAAAGAATTTGAGAAACAAAAAATAAATACTCACAATGCTATAACCTTTAATTATCTTATTGCATGTATTATGGGTTTCTTGTTACATCCAACAAAAAATGAATTAAACTCAATCTTGTATGCAGATTGGTTGATTCCAACAATAATACTAGGATTACTATTCATAATTATGTTTAACATAATGGCCATAACAACACAAAAACTTGGTGTGTCAATTGCATCTACTGCTGCTAAAATGTCATTGATTATACCAGTTTTAATTGCATATTTTATAAATAGCAATACTCCACTATCAAACCTTAAAATCTCTGGAATAATAATTGGTCTTATATCCGTATACTTTACCTTTAAAAAAGAAACAAAAGTTAATAAGAGTATAATTTTCGCCATTGTTCTTTTTATTGGATCTGGATTAACTGACGCAACAATAGATTATATTAGAAATATATATTTAAATGAAGTAAGTGAATTTACATTATTTATTATCACTATTTTCTTCGTTGCATTTATTCTTGGACTTATAAATATCTTTTTTAACAAGCAAAAGATTAATTTTAAAGATATCAAAGCAGGTTTAATATTAGGTGTTCCTAATTATTTTAGTATTTATTTTGTTCTTAAATCACTAGAAATATTAGGTAGCATAACTGTTTTTCCTGTACTTAATATTGGTATTGTATTAATATCTTCTACTATAAGCTGGTTGTTTTATAAAGAAAAAATAAGTAAAATAAATTGGATAGGTATTTTTCTTGCATGCATATCTATATTACTAATAATTTGGTTTTAATGTTTGATAATAAATACAAAGAAATAGAAGCATCATCTAAAGGAAATTACTTAGAAAAAGGAAGTAAATTTATTTCATATGCTATCAAAGTAAAAACAAATACCGAAGTTAAGGAGAAACTAGATAAGATAAAAAAAATAGAAAAATCAGCAAATCATTACTGTTATGCTTATGTTCTTCACCCAGATAAATCTGCAACATATTTCAATGATGATGGAGAACCTAGATCAACGGCAGGAAAGCCAATATTAGGTCAAATTCAAAGTCATGATCTAACAAATATTTTAATAATAGTAGTGAGATATTTTGGTGGAACTAAATTAGGAGTTTCAGGATTAATAAGATCATATAAAAATGCCGCAAAAGATGCTATAAAAAATTCTAAAATTATAATCAATGAAATTAAAGAAGTGTATTCTTTAGAATTTAATTTTGAAAAGATAAATACTATAATGAAAATAATTAAAGCAAATAATATAGATATTATTAATAAAAAATTTGACTCGATTTGTTTTATGGAAATCAAAATAACAAAGAATAAAAGTGATGAAATGTTAAATAAATTAAAAGAAAATTTAATAGGTTTAAAAATTAAATACATAAAAACTATATGATGAGATTATTAGAAGAAATGTGTAATATTCATGCTCCTTCAGGAGAAGAGGTAAATATGAAGAACTTTTTATTAAAACATATAAAAGCAAATCAGAAAAATTGGAGAAAACAACCTGAAATTATAGTTGGTGAAGAATTTCAAGATAACATAATTTTAGTTTTTGGAAATCCTAGAACAGTTATCTTTTCACATATGGATTCAATAGGTTTTACTGTGAAGTATAACAATGAAATAATTAAAATAGGTGGGCCTGTAATAAAAGAAGGTTATACTTTAATTGGAAAAGATAAGGATGGTAGCATTGAGGGAAATATCATTAAAAAAAATGATAAGTATTTTATTGATTTTAGCAGAACTATTGAAAGAGGTACAAGTCTTACTTTTAAAGCTAATTTTAGGAATTCTAAGAACTTTATTCAATCTTGTTATATAGATAATAGACTTGGCGTTTGGAATTGCTTAGAAGTAGCTAAAAATCTTAATGATGGAATTATAGTATTTTCTTCATGGGAAGAACATGGTGGCGGATCTATTGGGTATTTAGGAAAATATATTTATGAAAAATATAAAATAAATCAAGCCCTAATATCTGATATCACATGGATTACTGAAGGTATTTCACATGGAAAAGGTGTAGTTATATCAATGAGAGATAGTGCAATACCTAGAAGGTCATATGTAAACAAAATTATTGAAATCGCAAATAATAGTGAAATTCCTTTTCAAATTGAAGTTGAGAACGCAGGAGGTAGCGATGGTAATTCATTACAAAGAAGCCCATATCCTTGGAATTGGTGTTTTATTGGTGCAGCAGAAGACAATGTACATTCTCCTAATGAAAAGGTTCATAAGAATGATATAAAATCAATGGTAGAAATGTATAATAAGTTAATGGAAGTGTTATAATTAATCTACTTGTACTTGTATATCTAATATTTCCGCATCAAAAACAAGTGTGTCAACAAAGCTAGAATTAGCTATATTGTATTTATAAACCATATTTGGATTATTCACATCATTCATATACATAATATTGGTGTATGAGAAAGTAGTATCTGTATCTGCATATTGTTCTACAGTCATAGCTAAAATATCTGACGGTACATTTAAATATAAATTATAATTATAATTAACAGGATCTAATATATAAACACCACCATTTCCAGAAGCATCATTTGCTGTAAAATAAAAAATACTTCCGTCCCAATTACTTAATAAATTATCTGCATTATAGATATTTTGTAATGTTATTGGAAAGTTGTTTTTAATAAAATGATCTGTTACATGAACAGAATATATACTTGATTCTAAATTATTAGACAAATCATTTGGATTATAAACACCTCTACACAAAACAATTATATAATAACCAGAAATGACAGCTGAACTTGGATTATATCCCAATTCAACTACAGCAGATATTTCAGATAATGGCACATTAATATCTTGATATCTTACAATCACTAAAGTAGAATCTTTTTTAGATTGACCTACCCCACCACCATTTAAAATAAATGATGATTCAGTATACGGCTTACTAATTATAAATTGCGGCTTAGTAGAATCACCTGTTTCGATATCCTTAACTATATTAAAATTATTAAGATCTACTAACTTTATCATTGATTCTCCTTTATCTAATACAAACGCACGATTTTGACTTACAATATCACATGCAACCGAATTTTGAAAACCACCTATTTCAGCAACTAAGCCAAATGTATTAATATCTACAACATACAATCGATTTCCAACAATATATGCTCTGTTTTCATATAACTTAATACTCTTAGGCGAAAGAATACTAGTTTGATTTACTTGCTGAAATATATTATTTTGAACAACAGAATTATTAAAAATATCTACATAACTTACACCTGAAGAAGTTACAACATACATACCATTACCATAATTATCAGCTAATAGTGGATCTTTAACTTCTTCTTTTTTACAAGAAAAAAGAATAGCTATAGAGAATAAAAGTAAAATAAATTTATACATATTTTTTTTGTAAAAATAATAAAATAAAACCCATAGGCAAGCAAAGTAATATAAGTAGTAGTTTTTTCATTTTCTTAAAAATAGATTATCAAAATGATTTTTCATTAATTGTTGGCGGTGTGTCAGAATCAACGAAAGAGTCTTCCTTCTTACAAGATGAGAAGATAATTGTTACTACTAAAAGTGTATGAAAAAGTTTTGTCATAATCTTAGTTTATTGTTTAATGAAATATATGGTTTCCTCTCTTGTATAAGTAGTTGTTCCATCTACCTCAGTAATACTCATTTTTAGTGATAGATTGGTTTTTGAAACTATATATGTGAAAATTGTATTTGAGTCTCCATCACTATCTATAATTGTTAAGGTATTTGTAGAAATCGTGTAATTACCTGTCTCTATATTGCCGTTACTACTTGTAATTATAACATTGCTTTCATTAGTGAACTCAATGTTTCCTGAAATCCCATACTGTTCTGGCGTAATAGTAGCAGTTGTATCATAAGAGTACAAAAATTGCCCAGTTGGAGTAAATTCTTCTTCATATACGTGTATTGTTACAGAAGTAGGTGTCCATATCCCTATAATGCTATAAACACAAGAACCATCATCTGATTCAGCATCTGAATTGTAATTTGTTGCTATTGGATCAGTACAACCTTCTTCTTTCTTACAAGAGCTAAACAATAATGGCAAGCAAAGTAATATAAGTAGTAGTTTTTTCATTGTTAATTTATTGTTTTATGTTTTTCCCAATAATAAAACCAAAAATAAAAATTAAACTAAAAATAATTATAATTTTAATTATTGCTGATATACCTTCCCATTCTATAGTAATCTCCATGTTTTTCTATTATGATTTAATTAAATTATAAAAATTTTGGGATAAATTTTTAAATATATCTGTATTTAAGTCTATTTTTTCGCCTTTAGATTTTAAATATGAATAGAGATTTTCAGTAGATATATTCCCAACTAATTTGTCATCTGCCATTGGACAGCCTCCATAACCATTAATTGTTGAATCAAATCTTCTACACCCACTATTGTAAGCGGATTCAATTTTATCTATCCAATTATCATTTCTTGAATGAAAATGTGCACCAAATTCTATTTTAGGATATTGTTTAATTAATGTGCTAAAAAGAAGAGAAATATCTTTAGAAATAGAAACACCTGTTGTATCAGATAATGAAATAGTTTCTACACCTAATTCATTTAATTTTTCTGTTAGATTCACTACGAGATCAACATCATAAAACTCATTGTATGGATTACCAAAGGCCATTGAAATATATACAACAAGTTTCTTTCTATAATTTATAGCTAAACCATTAATCCTTTCAACTTCAATAATTGCATCAGTAATAGTTTTGTTTGTATTAGCTTTCTGAAAAACTTCAGAAACAGATAGCGGAAATCCTAAATAATCTATAGCATCAAATTCTTTTGCTAATTGAGCACCTTTAAAATTTGCTATAATTGAAAGTAATTTTGTGCTAGTTTTTTCAAGATCCAAACCTTCTATGACTTGGGAAGTATCCTTTAATTGCGGAATTATTTTTGGAGAAACAAAAGAACCAAAATCAATAGTATCAAAACCTATCTTTAAAAGTTGATTTATATATTCAATTTTTTTATCAGTAGGAATAAATTCTTTTATACCTTGAATGGCATCTCTAGGACATTCAATTATTTTCATTATTTAAAATTGCATTATTAATTTTTTTGATTAAAGATGGTCCCTCATAAATAAAACCAGTATATAACTGAACTAGAGAAGCTCCAGCATTAAATTTATCTATTGCATCTTGAGCAGAATGTATTCCTCCTACTCCTATTATAGGAAATGCATTTTTTGATTTCTCATGAATATATCTAATAACCTCAGTAGACCGTTCCGATAAAGGTTTACCACTTAACCCACCATTTCCAATCTCCACAACCTTATTTTCCTTTGTTTTAAGACCATTTCTACTAATTGTAGTATTTGTAGCAATAACACCATCTATTGCAGTTGAAGTAACAATTTCTATAATATCATCTAATTGTTCATTTGATAAATCTGGTGCTATTTTCAATAATATTGGTTTTCTTTTAGTCTTTTTATTATTGCTATCCTGGAGAAAATTTAATAATTTAGTTAATGGTTTCTTCTCTTGTAAATCTCTTAAGCCAGGTGTGTTCGGCGAACTTACATTTACAACAAAATAATCTACATAGTCAAATAACTTTTCAAAACATATTTTATAATCACTTAAAGCTTCTTGATCATTATTTGAAGTTTTATTTTTACCTATATTTCCACCGATAATAACACTTGATTTCTTTCTTCTTAATCTAGCTAAAACAGCCTCAACACCTTCATTGTTAAATCCCATACGATTAATCAATGCAGAATCATCTTTTAATCTAAATAACCTAGGTTTGGGATTACCTTCTTGTGGTAAAGGGGTTATAGTACCCACTTCAATAAATCCAAAACCAAAATTATAAAGCTCATCAAAAAGTTTAGCATCCTTATCAAAACCTGCAGCAAGACCTACAGGATTCCTAAATTTAATGCCAAAGACTTCTCTTTCTAGTTTAGAATTGTTTGTTTTAAATAATAGACTCCAAATCCAATTTCCCCAAATAAAAGATTTTATTTTTATTATTGAGAAAGTAATATTATGAATAAATTCAGGATTAAATAAAAAAAGAATAAATCTAATAAATTTATATCTGAAAAAAATAAATAATATTGTAGTGAAAACTAGTAAATAAATAATAATATTAAAATCATTAGCTAAACCAGTTTCAAGTAAAATCATACAGTTTTTCTACAAAAATAAGAAATGCTATTAAAATTTATGAATTTAACTCTTGAAATGAACTATCTTCATACAGAACAATTACCTTTTCGATTTTTTTACTATTTTTTTCATTATTAATTAACATATTTCCTTTTCCTAAAACTAACCAATTTGCATCTAGTTCGGGATAATTCAACAATAATTTATAAATAAAATCAATACTTGGTTTATTTCTACCAGACAATATGTGCGAAATTGTTGCTTTGTTTACACCAATTTTTAAAGCAAATTCTGAAGATTTTACACCTTTATAATTCATCCATTCTTTAAGTCTTAAATGCATATATTATTAATTTACAATTGTAAAATACAAATTTAATAATTTATTTATAAACGTTTATTATTTATGCAAAAAAGCAATATAATTAACTTCAGTTAATTGATGTAAAATATTGATTATAAATATTTTATAGTATTAAATAATCTTATATAAAAAAAACTGTAATTTTTTAGTTTATTTAGATTATTTTCTGTTTACATAAGTAAACAAAATAAAAAATTACAAATAAAGAAAAGATATGTTTCAAAAAAGAATTTAGATATGTCTAAAAAAAATATTATATCGATGTAAATATTATTAAGTTTGTAAAATGTTAACATTAGCAGAGGAAAATCATTTAAAGGCTATTTTATCGATCAGCTTAATTAATCCAAAAAAGATTACCACAAATGCTATTGCAAAAGAAATTAGCATCTCCCCCGCTTCTGTGTCTGATATGCTAAAGAAGCTATTAGAAAAAAAATTAATAAAATATGAAAAATATCAAGGAGTTTTATTAAGCAAAAAAGGGTTAACACTTGCAACTAACATACTTAGAAAACATAGACTTTGGGAGTGCTTTCTAGTAAACAAACTAAAATTTGATTGGGCTGAAGTACATGATATTGCAGAACAATTAGAGCACATAAGATCAGTTAAACTAATTGACAAATTAGATTCTTACTTAAACTTCCCAAAATATGATCCACACGGAGAACCTATCCCATCTAAAAATGGAGAGTTTCCCAAAAACAAATACACTCCTTTAAACAAACTTTGTGCTGGTGAAAAAGGAAAAGTTATGGGTGTTACAATAGATGAAAAATCTTTCTTAGACTATTTAACAAAATTAAACATCAATATAGGTACAAATCTACATGTTCTAGATATAATCATTTTCGACAACTCAATTAATGTACTAATAGATGATGAAAGAACACATATAAGTAATGATGTAGCTAAACATCTTTTAATAAATAAATTATAATTAAAAAATAAACAATGGAAAAATATGAAATTTACAACTGGTTTATATCAAAAGGACCAATTTTACAAGCATTATATGCGGGACTATTTACTTGGGGACTAACTGCACTTGGAGCAAGTTTAGTTTTTTTCTTCAAATCTAGCAATCGTAAGATACTCGATTGCGCACTTGGATTTACTGGAGGTGTCATGATTGCTGCAAGTTTTTGGTCACTCTTATCTCCTGCTATTTCTTACGTAGAAATGCAAAATGAAATGGGTTTAACATCATTGCCAGGATTCCTTCCTCCTGCTATCGGATTTTTTCTAGGCGCATTATTCCTATATATACTTGACAAAACAATCCCTCATTTACATTTATTTGCAAATAAAGAGGAAGCTGAAGGACCATCAACTAATTGGAAAAAAACTATATTACTAGTTTTAGCAATAGCGATACATAATATTCCTGAGGGGCTTGCAGTTGGTGTAGCATTTGGAGCTCTAGCAAATCCAGAACTATTAGGATTAGGAGGTAATTCAGTATTTACAATTGGTGGAGCTATAGCATTAGGAATAGGTATAGGGATTCAAAATTTTCCAGAAGGATTCGCAGTATCTATGCCGTTAAGAAGACAAGGAGTAAGTAGATGGAAATCCTGGAAATGGGGTCAATTGTCTGCAATTGTTGAACCAATATTTGCAGTTATTGGCGCTGCAATTGTAATGACAGTACTTCCGATTCTTCCTTATGCATTAGCATTTGCAGCAGGCGCTATGATATTTATTGTTGTAGAAGAAGTAATTCCAGAAAGTCAACGCGGTGGCAATACAGATTTAGCTACTATGGGTTTGATAGGTGGATTTATTGTAATGATGTGTCTAGATGTTGCTTTAGGATAATACATCAAGTAAAATATAGTTCTTATTTTAATATAATTATCTTTGTAAGATGTTACAAAAGGTTAATGTTAAAAATAAAAAAGCCTATTTTGAGTATGAAATCTTGTCAAATTTCAAAGCTGGCATCATTTTACTTGGAAGTGAAATAAAATCTATTAGAAATAATCACGTTAACTTATCTGACTCTTACTGTATAGTTATTGATAATGAAGTGTTTATTAGAAATTTACATATTGGTGAATATAAGCATGCAAGTCATTTTAATCACGAACCTAAAAGAGAAAGAAAATTATTATTAAACAAACAAGAAATCAATAAAATCAGTAATAAAGCAAAGGATAAAGGAATTACTATTATCCCTTTACGTTTGTTTATAAATAATAAAAATATAGCAAAATTAGAAATTGCTTTAGCCAGAGGGAAGAAGATATATGATAAAAGAGAAAGCATCAAAGCAAAAGATATTGAAAGAGATTTACAAAGAGATATAAAATGAAAATGAAAATTATTTATATTACAATTATTAGCTTTATTCTTTTCGGTTGCAAAAAAGATAATTTAATCAACAATGGAGATGCAAAACTAAGCTTCTCAAATGACAGTATAATATTTGACATGACATTTCACTCCATAGGAACATCAACTAAAACATTAACTGTATATAATCAAAATAACTTTAATGTAACAACTAATATTTATATAGGAGAAGAAAATGGAGGTAGTTTTAGAATTAATGTAGATGGTATTTCGACAAAATCTATTGAAGATGTAGAAATCCCTGCCAATGATAGTATATTTATATTTTTAGAAGTTACTCCATATGAGAATTCATCAACTGACAGTGTATTCTTGTTAACTAATCAAATATCCTTCACAACTGGAACCAAAACTCAAAATATAGTTATTGCTGCACCAGGAAGAAATGCATTTTTCCACACACCTGACACGTATGGAGTATTTGTTATCGGAAGCGATACATTTGGACTTAATTATAGTAAAATAGATTGTTTTGAAGAATGGGATAACACAAAACCTCATGTAATATATGGATATGTAGTAGTTGAACCAGAATGCCAACTAAGAATTCTTGAAGGATCTAATATATATTTACATAATAATTCAGGTATACTAGTGATAGGAGGATCACTTAAAGTTCTTGGACAAGCTAATAATAAAGTAACTTTTCAAGGTGACAGATTAGAACCTTGGTATGAAAATATTCCTGGTCAATGGGATAGAATATGGCTCTTACCGGGTAGCAAAGAAAACGAAATAAATCATGCTATAATTCGTAATGGAAATACAGGTGTTCATGTAGATACCGTAGCTTCAGCAGTAGAGATCGGAAACAAACCAAATCTATTAATAAACAATACAATAATTGAAAATATGGCATCTATAGGATTACTTGGGCAAGGAACAATAATTGAAGGCAACAATTTGGTAATTAATAAATGTGGACAATATAATTTAGCCTGTAATATTGGCGGGATTTATAATTTCAACCACTGTACATTTACCAATTATTGGAATTTTAATACAAGACAGACCCCCTCTATTTTATTAAACAACTATTATGAAGGATCTAATGGCAATATATATGAAAGAGATTTGAAAAAAGCTGAATTCAATAATTGTATAATTGATGGGTATCTATCAACTGAAGTTTCGTTTCAACAAGAAACTAGTAATCTTTATTCTTTTAATTATAAATTCAATAATTGTCTAATCAAGATTGATCCAAATATGGATACTGACAATCAGAATTTTAATAATGTTATACTAAATCAATCGGTTAATTTTATTGATTATTTAAACGATGATTTTCATCTAGAAAATACTTCTCCTGCAATAAATCATGGAGATGGCGATATAATCAATAACAATCTTATTTTGCAATTTGATATTGAGGGCAACTTAAGAGATGCGATATCTCCAGATTTAGGGGCATATGAATATCTAAATTAAATTGATTTTAAAAAACTTATAATATCAATACCATCTGCATAATCTAATAAATTAGGCTTTTGACTTCTCCCAAAAATGGTATGATTTTCAGATACAACACATTGTATCTTCTTATTATTTCTATTAAAAGAATCAATTACTTTATTATAATCTTTAAAATATTCATAATGCAACATTGCAACAGGAGAATAAATAGATTTTTCTTCTTTCATCAAAAGGAATCCATTATCAATAAGCGTACAATTATTCATTGCCGCAATAGCCCTATTATAAATATAATTATTTCTATATTTTTTATGTTTTATATTTTTTTTATAAGTATCAAATAAATTAAATAATTTAGTAAAATCATATCCTTCAGGAACAAATATCTTTGAAACATTTCTACACCCTAAACCAAAATACATAAAAATATCATCTGCAAGACATTCTAATTGAGCATCAGTTTCATAACCACTAAGAATTGCAATTGATCTTCTACTTCCTCTAATAATTCTTTTTTTATTACTAAAAAAATATTCAAAGTATCTTTCTGAATTTTCACTTCCAGTAGCAATAACAGCATCAATATCCTCAGAAATAAAATCGTCAACAAAATCTATTTTTTGCTTAAACCTTGAATCTATTCTATTAATTTTTTCCACCAATAATTTTAAAAGAAGAGTATCCTTTTTAGCCATTTTTACAACCAAATCATGACCAGAGAGTAAAACTGATAAAAAATCATGAAAACCAACTAAAGGNATATTACCNGCTAGTATTATTAAAACTCTTTTTTTTTGTCTTATTTTATGTAAACTATANGGCTCNATCCACTTACAAATCATATCNTAATCTAATAACTTAGACCAATNACAAAGTGAAAACTTAACATATTNAGGAATAAACCAAGGATTTGATTTTTTTATTTTATCGAAATCTATTGATTCAAAAAATTTATCTTTATTTCTAAGAATATCTCCTAAATTAGATAAAGCTATAATCCTTTCTTGTAATTTCATTAAATATAGTAATTTTACAAAAATAGTATTTTAAGAACAAGAAAAAATGAAAAAAATATTTCTAATTCTATTATGTTTATTTAATTATAGTAATAATATTTATAGCCAAAAAAACACAAATCTAAATCTACAACAATATGAAGACACTTTAGAGATACTAGCAAATAATATAATGAACTTAGCATCTGAAGAAGATAAAAAAGAAGAAAATAAACTATTTATTAAAAATCTAAAAAAGGCACTAGAGAAAAAAAAATCCTACAAGTATCCATTTAATTCACTCAAGACAATAGCTAAACTAAAGTCAAAAGATGATAAAATTCGTATTTTTAATTGGATTTTAAAAAAAGATGACAGTAAATATGAATACTATGCAATAGTTCATTTTTATAATAAGAATGAAAAGAAATATGAGATCATTGAACTAAATAATCAATCAAGTAATATCATAAATCCAGAACAAGCAGAATTAAATGCTGAAAATTGGTTTGGATGTTTATACTATGAACTTATCGAAGTAAAACATAATAACAAAAAATTCTATACTTTATTAGGATGGGATAACCACGATAATTTTAGCACAAAAAAAATAATTGAAATATTATACTTTGACGCAAATCATGATATTAAATTTGGTTATCCAAAATTTTCTCACGATAATAAAAGTAAAAAGAGAATAATACTTCAGTTCGACAAAAAAACTGCAACTACATTAAGATATCATAAAAGTGAGAATAGAATTGTATTCAACAATCTAGTTCCTTCAAGAAAAGATTTAGAAGGCTTAAAAGAATATTATATACCAGACGGAACATATAACCACTATAAACTAAATAAAGATAAATGGTATTTTGAAGCAAATATAGATGCAAGAAATAATAATAAAATCAAGAAAGCAAATAAAAAACCTAAGAGGGGTTTACTTCCTAATTAAATGCTAAAACAATATTTTGGTAATCATATTGAGGCTGGTTGTGATGAAGCTGGAAGAGGATGCCTAGCAGGTCCAGTAGTTGCAGCATCTGTTATTCTTCCTAAAAATTTTAAAAACAAAATACTAAATGACTCTAAAATTTTAAATGAAAAACGAAGATTAGAACTTGAAATAATTATAAAAGAAAATGCCATCGCATATTCAATAGCAGTTGTAGATGAAAAAAAAATAGATGAAATTAATATTTTAAATTCTTCTTTCTTAGCAATGCATAAAGCTATTAAAAAGCTAAAAACAACTCCTGAATTACTTCTAATAGACGGAAATCGATTTAATAAGTATAAAAATATACCTCACAAATGCATAGTTAAAGGTGATAAGTTATTCATGTCAATTGCAGCAGCTTCAATATTAGCAAAGAACCATAGAGATTTATTAATGCGTAATCTTCATGAAAAACACCCTGAATATAATTGGCTAAAAAATAAAGGATACCCTACTAAAGAGCATAGAATGCAAATAAGAAAAATAGGTATTACTAAATATCATAGAAAAAGTTTTCAGTTAATACATAAACAATATAAATTAAATATCTAAATTAGTATTTTTACTTCTCAATTAAACACATCAAGATATGAATAAAAATATGCTACAAATTATACCAGCAATAATACTTATATCAATTATTATTATTATAGGCTATAACACATATAAAGATGCTGTCAAGAAAGATATTAATCCAATATCTATCATACCTATTAATTCTGCTTTAATTTTAGAAATAAAAAATTTAAATAAAACAACGAATAATCTAACAGAAAATAATGCCTGGAAGAAACTACTACATTTAAATTCACTAAGTAATTTTAATAAAAATCTTACTCAGATAAAAGATTTATATAGTAATTATGAAGATTTATTTTCATCAAATAAATTATTCATTTCATTACATAAATACGGATCTAACAATAACAATCTATTATTCTTAGGAAAAATAAATAAATTAAAGTTCAATATAGAAAATATTTCATCTGTGATTCAAAATGAGATAAATGAAAGTAATTATGATTCTAAAAAAATATATAACATCAATTTACAAGACATAATATATTTCTTTGCTTTTCATGAAGACATTATCTTTTTTTCGAAATCAAAGATGATAATAGAAGATGTCATTAAACAAATTTCTAACAATGAAAACCTATTAACACAAAATAACTTTCAGGCATCATACCAAACAGTTAGCAAAGCGTCAGATGTAAATCTATTTTTAAATATAAACTCGCTTATTAATACCTTAAACATTTATTTAAAAGAGGATTTCCAAAACACACATCTTTCTGGATGGATAGCAAATGATGTGAAAATTAAAAATAATGCATTTATTTCTAATGGATATGGCAGTATTAATAAGAAAATTGAAAACTATTTAGATATTTTTAATAATCAAATTACAGAAGAAATTAATATTATGGATATCGCACCTAAAAATACTTCTGCAATATTTTCAATTGGATTTGACAATCCTAAAAATATTTATAAATCAAAAAATACACTTCTTCAAAAGCAAGGGAAATTCTGGAGTTGGAATAAGAATATTAAAAAACTGCAAGACAGCACATATACTAATTATGTTGATTTAATAAAAGAAATTGAAAAAGAAGCTGGCGCTTTTTTTACTTACAGTTCAAAGAATACTAATAAATATACATATTTCAAGGCTATTAATTCTATAACAACATCAAGTTTTATACAAAATTTGATTTATAATAAATCAAATTATAGAGGATATGTAATTAATCAATGTAAAGATCCTAATCTAATTAACAATCTTTTTGGTGAAATTTTTTCTAGCACCAACTCCTATTTCACAGTAATTGAAGACTATTTTATATTTGGCCCATCAAAATTATCTATTCAATATATAATAGATAATTACAATGCAAAAAATACACTGAAAAATAGTGATTCTTTTAAAAAATTTAGGCCATATCTTTCATCAAAATCTAATTTAACTTTGTATATAAATCCTAGTAAAGCTATTACACAATTCACAAAAAACATAAAAGTTAAATATAGAGATGAATTCAAAATTAATACTGACTCCATTTCTAAACTAACCTCTTTCTCAATTCAAGCATCAAGCAGAAATAATTTATTACTTAATAATATAAATTTATTTTACGATGAAAAATTTAAACAAGCGCTAAAAGAAGAATGGTTTATTCAATTAGACAGCTCATTAATTATAGAACCACAATTTGTATATAATCATTTTACAAAAGAAAAAATGATTCTTGCTCAAACAAAAAAACATACTTTATATGCAATTAATTCGAAAGGAGAAATAATATGGAAAAAACCTATTGGATCTAAAATACTTGGTGAAATTAATTCAATTGATATATATAAAAACAACAAATATCAATGTATATTTAATACAAATGAATATCTTTATGTTATAGATAGAAATGGGGACTTTGTAACTGGTTTTCCAAAAAAATTACCTTACATAACCAAACTAGGCCACTCATTGTTTGATTATAATAAAAGTAAAAGATACAGAATAATGATTATCGGAGAAGATAATCATATATATAATATAGATCATAAAGGAAAAAAAGTAAAGGGCTGGAAATATAAAAAAGCAAATCAGAAAATCACACAGAGCCTTAGCCACTATAAAGTTAAGGACAAAGACTATATTTTAAAACAAACTAATTCATCAAACTTTCAATTATTAGCAATTAATGGTTCAAAAAGAGTTAATTTCAATTCTAAAAATATTATAAATTTTACATCAGAAAAAATGGTAATTGATAAGAATGGAAACTTATATACAATAACAAAAGAAAACAAACTTTGGAAAGGATTTATAAATGGCAGCTCAAATGAAATTAGCTTACCAAAATTAGATACGAATTCTAAAATAATTATTAATAATTTAAATAACGAATCTCAACTAATTTTTAATAATAAAAAAACTATATATGTATATAATCATGATAGCTTTGAAGAAATTTATTCAGTTGAAATGGAGGATATTATAGAAGATATTAGAATAGTTAAGGATTTACTTATCGTTACTACAGTAAATAATAAATTATTTGTATTTAAAAATGAAATTCTACTAAAAGACTTTCCATTAAGAACAGATGGAATTCTAAATATTTCAGATATAAATAATAATAATAAAATGAATATTATTAATACTGAAAATGGATGTCTATATAATTATGAATTACTTAATTAAATAACCAAAGCCTAATGCTGGAAGCAGCACATAATTATCATTCCACTTTGTATAATCAACACCAATTTTGTATATAAATCTACTTTCGGCATCACGTGGTAATTTTGAATATGCTAACTCTGAACCTATCCTCCAAGTTGGTTGATCAAACTTATCTCCTTTATGAAAACTTCCCGAATTAATTCCAATATATATATTATTTATTATTTTAAAATTAACACCAATATTTATACGGCTCATAATTGCAGAAGTTTGGAAATGAGCAAAATACATTTTATTATTAGAAAAAAAGTATGCTCCTAATCCTGTAAGGTAAATAAAACCTATTTCAGTAGAAAAATAAAATTTATTACGTATACTGTCATTAGAATCATATTTATCTAAATTATATTTTTTGATTAAATCAATAAGAAGTTTTGAATATTTCGGATTAGTAGCATATCCAGCTTTACTTAACCCTTTTGCCCATGATTTATAATCTAATATACTATATTCAAATAAAAAATCATATCTACTTCTTGTTGATAAAAAAATAGAATGATCCCTGTATGATGCTGCAACATTTGAATATTTACGAAAACACTCTCCTTTCAAATCATCGTCTACTAAGATAGTTTCACCATCCCAATTATTGTGACACTTGATACCAAAATGATTTTTACCTTCAGATGCCAATCTACTTTCACCACTACCAGATTCTAAAATTGCTTGCGCTAATGTTATTGACGCTGGAATAGAATAGCTAACCATTTCTTCAATAGCTAAATCAGAATATTTATCAATATATAATTGAACTTTATTTTGAGCATTACCAAAAAAAGGAATTAGTAAAATTATATACTTATACATTTATCAAAAATATAAATTATTTAATTTATTACTTATATATAACATATATTTGAAAATAAAATACAATGATAAAGATATGAATAGAAAAAAATTTATTAAATCAATATTAGGCGCCAGCGCTTTTGCTAGCATACCATTTAATTTAAATTCTAAAAATATAAATATTCAGAAATTAATTGACAATACAAAAATTGATACAGATGGCTCTATGATTGGTTTTAAATCAAAAAAAATACCTAAAGTTAAAGTCGGAATTATTGGACTAGGCAATAGAGGAACTACTTTGTTAAAAATGTTTAATTATTTAGTTCAAAAAAATTTTGCTGAAATTATTGCATTATCTGATATAAAAAAAAATAAATTAGAAAAAGCAAAAAATATATTATTAAAATATCAAAGTGAAAAACCTAAATTATATTCAGATGTAAATTCATGGAAAGATTTAGCTAAAAGAACAGACATTGATCTTATAATTATTGCAACTCCATGGAAATTACATACACCTATGTCTTTATATGCAATGAATCAAGGAAAACATGTAGCATGTGAAGTTCCTATATCAATAACATTAGAAGAATGTTGGAAAATTGTTAAAACAGCTGAAAAAACAAAAAAACATTGTATAATGATGGAAAATTGTAATTATAATGATGAAGAGTTATGGATTCTCAATATGGTTCAAGAAGGTGTTTTTGGTGACATTACTCATGCAGAAGGGGCATATTTACATGATCTAAGATCATTATTATTAGATGAAAAGTATTATGAAAATCAGTGGAGATTACAAGAGCACGTAGAAAGAAATGGAAATTTTTATACAACTCATGGTCTAGGGCCTATTAGCTTCTATTTAAATATTGGTCGAGGTGATACTTTTTCCTATTTAACATCTATGAGTAGTAGAGAACTTAATTTAAGTATAGCCGCTAAAAAACAAAAACACAAAAATATAGATTATAAATGTGGAGATATGAACAATACTATTATCAAAACAAAAAAAGGAAAAACAATTCTGCTACAATTTGATGTTCATACAGGAAGACCATATTCTAGAATTAATAAGTTAGTTGGTACTAAAGCCGTTCATGATGGATACCCAAGTAGATTGTATATTGATGATGAAACTCCAAAATATTGGGGACATAATTGGATAAATAAAGAAGATTACAATAATTACATTGAAAAATACAAACATCCAATAATTAAAAAATTGAAAAATATTAGTTTAAATTTCAAAGAAGGTCATGGCGGTATGGATTTTATAATGATTTATAGATTAATTAGATGTTTGAATTTAGGTGTTGAATTAGATATAAATGTGTATGACAGTGTTATGTGGAGCGTTATATCACCCTTGTCAGAACTATCAGTTTCTGAAAAAAGCACACCAATAGATATACCAGATTTTACAAATGGTAAATGGAAAAATATAAGAAAATTAGAAATTATGAGGGAGATCTAATCCAAACTTTATATTCATACCTAAATTACCTTGTAAACCTCCAGTATGAATTGCCAAAATGCTTGAATTTTTAGGAAAAAAATCTTTGTTTATTAAATCAAAAATTCCGTACATCATTTTTCCAGTATAAACCATATCTAAACTAATGCTATATTTAGCATAAAATTCCATTATAAAATCACTTAAATTATTATCAAATTTTGAATAGCCACCAAAGTGGTAACCTTTAATTAATTTCCAATTTGACTTATCAGACCACTTTATTATATTTTCTTCCAGTAGGCTAATACCTTTTATTGCAGGAAAACCTAATATATTTTGTTCTTGATTGGATGAATTAATTAATCCTGAAATTGTACCACCAGTTCCTACCGAACAACATATATAATCTTGATTATCTAATAAATCTAGTATTTCTTGAGTACCCCTAACAGCTAATTTATTTGTCCCTCCTTCAGGAAGAATGTAGGATTCTTTATATTCAGATGGAATTAATGTTAATTTCTGGTATTGCGTTAATAATTTATAATTCTTTCTATTGAAATATATCAAATTCATACCGTACTTCTTTGCTAATTTTAAAGTTGGATTTAATGGTAAAACTTCGTTACCTCTAATTATTCCTGTACTTGATAAATTAAATTTATTAGCAATATATGCAGTTGCTAATATATGATTTGAATATGCTCCTCCAAAAGTCAACACCTTTTTATAACCCTTATTTAATATATAATCTATATTATACTTTAACTTATAAATTTTATTTCCTGATACATATGGGCAATTTTCATCAATTCTTTTAAGATATAGTTTTATTTTTTTTTCTTTAAGTAATGATGATGTTATTTGTTGAGTTTTTGGAAACATTGAAGCAAATATCGTAATTTTGCAAAATTAATAAATGAAAGGATTTTCAAAAATATCAGAATTAGAAAAAGAAGATTATTATTATTCAAAAGAAGGATATATTGTTTTTACTGAAAAATACCACATAAAAAGAGGGTATTGTTGCGATAGTAATTGTAGACATTGTCCATTTAGAAAAAAAATAAAAAAAATAAAAAAATAAAATGACAGAATTTAAAAAATTAATTCTACAAGGAATACCTGATATACTTCCAGATAAAAAATCAAGAAATAAAAATATTAGCCACGCTCCAGTTCGAAAAGATATATTAACTAAACAAGAAAAAAAACTAGCTATAAAAAATGCATTACGTTATTTTCCAAATCATATGCATGAAGAATTAGCACCTGAATTTTTAGAAGAATTAAAAAATTATGGAAGAATATATATGTATAGATTTATACCAGATTACAAAATACATGCAAAAAATATTGATTGCTTTCCCTACAAAAGTAAACAAGCAGGTGCAATACAATTAATGATATCAAATAATCTTGATTATGCAATTGCTCAGCATCCAGAAGAATTAATTACATATGGAGGAAATGGTGCTGTATTTCAAAATTGGGCTCAATATTTATTATGTATGAAGTATTTGGCTGAAATGAATGATGAACAAACATTAGTTCTATATTCTGGACATCCTATGGGGTTGTTTCCTTCAAATAAAAACGCACCTAGAGTTGTGGTTACAAATGGAATGATGATTCCAAATTATTCTAATCCAGATGATTTAGAAAAGTTTAGTTCTTTAGGAGTAACACAATATGGACAAATGACAGCAGGATCATTTATGTATATTGGACCTCAAGGCATTGTACACGGAACAACTATCACTATATTAAATGCAGCTAGAAAAATTGATCCTAAGGCCAAAGATTTATCTGGAAAAATATTTGTAACCTCTGGTTTAGGAGGAATGTCAGGAGCACAACCTAAAGCGGCTGTTATTGCAAAAGGAATATGTATTGTAGCAGAAATAAACCCTGAAGCACTTAATAAAAGATATAGTCAAGGATGGGTTGATGAAGTATTTCAAGACATTAATTTATTAATTAATAGAACTATTAAAGCTAAAGAAAATAATGAAGCAATATCTATTGCATATCTTGGCAATATAGTTGATTTATTATTTGAATTAGATAAACAAAATATCAAAATTGATATTGGATCAGATCAAACTTCTCTACATAACCCTTGGTCTGGAGGATACTATCCAGTTGGATACACTTTTGAAGAAGCAAATAAAATGATTTCAGAAGATCCAAAAAAGTTTAAAGAAGAAGTTAAAAAAACATTAATTAAACATACTACTATAATAAATAAATTATGTGCTAAAGGAATGTATTTTTTTGATTATGGAAATGCCTTTCTTCTAGAGTCAAGTCGCGCAGGAGCTGATATAATAAAAAATAAGGAATTTATTTACCCATCATATGTCCAAGATATAATGGGTCCCATGTGTTTTGATTATGGTTTTGGCCCATTTAGATGGATTTGCACATCAAATTCTAAAGAAGATCTAAGAATTACAGATAAAATTGCATGTCAAGTTTTAGAAAAGTTAATACAAAATGCTCCAAATGAAATTAAATTACAAATGCAAGACAATATCAATTGGATTAAAAATGCTGAAAAAAATAATTTAGTTGTAGGATCACAAGCAAGAATTCTTTATGCAGATAGTGAAGGAAGAATTGAAATTGCAAAAGCATTTAATAAAGCAATAAAAGAATCTGTTATATCATCACCTATAATATTAGGTCGAGACCATCATGATGTTGCAGGAACTGATTCTCCATATCGAGAAACATCTAACATATATGATGGTTCGAAATATACAGCTGATATGGCGATACATAATGTTATAGGTGATAGTTTTAGAGGTGCTACATGGGTTTCTATTCATAATGGAGGTGGCGTAGGTTGGGGGGAAGTTATAAATGGAGGATTTGGACTTTTAATAGATGGTAGCAAAGAATCAGATGAAAAAATAAATTCCATGCTTTTTTGGGATGTAAATAATGGTATTGCTAGAAGAAGTTGGGCAAGAAATAAAGAAGCTGTATTTACAATTAAGAGAACTATGAAGAAAAACAAACAATTAAAAATTACTATTCCTAACTATTGTGATAATGATATAATTAATAAATTAAATTTATAATAAAAAAAATGACAAAAGAAATAATCTATATTTTAACATTTATGTTATTAATTTCTTGTAATAATGAGAAATATAATAAATCTTCAGATGGAATTAGCAATCAAACTTGGGTGTCTGAATTAGAATATCCAGAAGAAAAACATTTAAAAAATATTAAGCAATTAACATTTGGTGGAGATAATGCAGAAGCCTATTTTTCATTTGATGATAGTAAATTAGTATTTCAATCAAATTATAAAGAATGGAATGTTGAATGCGATCAAATATTTATTACTGATACAAATAACTACATGATGTGGAAAGAAATGCCAGATAAAATAAGTACAGGAGATGGAAGAACAACATGCGCATATTTTATGCCTGGAGACACTTCTATAATCTATGCATCGACCCATTTAAAAGATGTAGAATGTCCTCATGTACCTGAAAGAACAGATGGAAAATATGTATGGCCAATATATGACTCTTATGATATATTTGTTGCAGATCTTAAAGGAAATATTATTAATCAATTAACCAATAGTAAAGGATATGATGCAGAAGCAACAGTATCACCAAATGGAGATAAAATTGTATTTACTTCAGATCGGTCTGGAGATCTTGAATTATATACTATGAATATCGATGGAAGTAATATAGAACAAATTACATTTGAATTAGGTTATGATGGTGGCGCATTCTTTTCTCCAAATGGTAAAGAACTTGTTTTTAGGTCATCTAGACCAAAAACTGAAGCAGAAAAAACAGAATATAAAAAACTTTTATCTGAAGGATTAGTTAAACCTACTGAAATGGAAATATATACTTGTAATATTGATGGAAGTAATTTAAAAAAGATTACAAATTTAGGAAATGCAAATTGGGCACCTTTTTTCCATCCATCTGGAAAGAAAATAATTTTTTCTTCTAATCATAAATCTAATAGAGGATTTCCATTTAATCTATTTATGATTAATACAGATGGATCTGAATTAAAGCAAATTACATATGATACAGTATTTGATTCTTTTCCAATGTTTTCATATGATGGAAAGAAAATTGTATTCTCATCTAACAGAAATAATGGAGGAACAAGAGCTACAAATTTATTTATAGCTGATTGGATAGAATAATTACTTAACTATAAATTTATTATCCACAGAACCATCATCATAAATATAAAATAATTGTGTGTTATTTTCAGAAACAACTTCTCTACCTAGTATATCAATAATTTTTAATAATTTTCGATTATTTTTATTCTTATTGATTGAAATATTATTAGGTGGATTAACAGTTATTTGAAACAAATCAAATCCAGCTTCAACCCAATGACCTCCAAGAGCATCCCAATCAGCTGTCTCTAATATTAATTGCATATTTGAAGTAAGGTTAATATATTGATCTAATTGATATGTAGAAAAATTCCACTGCCCCATTAAATTTGATGCAGATGTTTGTGTCTCTAATAAAACTTGTGTATTACCATTACTAATACTAATTTTTAAAGAGTCATTTGCTGAGTTACCCCAAGGAAAACCATTAGCAAACCATGAATAAAAACTAAGAAAATATATTTGATTATCTGATAAATTAAAAATAGGAGATGTTAAAATTGTATTAAAATCATCTACATCGTTGGAACCTGTTTGACTTCCAGCACTTAAACCTGTAACAAATGCATAATTTGCACAATCATTACTTATATCATTCTCAGGATTGTAAAGAACCCCATAATCAGATGTTCCTTCAGGGTCTCCTCTCTCCCACTTACCATCAGAACTTTGTGTCACACCTCCACTGACAGTCCAACCGAAATCAAATGTAAAATCATCATAATAACCTTCATCTAATGAAATAGAAATAGAAGAATTAGGATCTATATATTCATTATTACAATAAGTTAAATAACCCCATGAACCAACAACTACTTCATAATTACCTTCATATATACCTGAAATACTAAAATTACCATTATTATCAGTAATGGTAGAAAAAGAAAAATCATTATTATAAATTAACACATCAGCATTTGGTATTGCTAGTCCAGCAGTCTCAATAACCATACCACTAGTATTAAAAGCAACTAAAGGTTGTAAAGAAGCATTAACGTATGTAATTACTCCATTTGTTAGTGAAGCTGAAATAGTATCAGAAAGATAGCCAGGCTTTGAAAACAATATATCATATGTTGCTGCATTTGCTGTTCCGCTCATATAATGACCAGACAAGTCAGAGGTAGTAGAATTATTTATACTAGTATTTAAAATTTCAATAGTAGCACCTACAATTGGATTTCCATTAGATAAATCTGTCACATCACCTTCTAAATAACAAGCTTGTTGAAAATCCCTCCTAAAAACTAATAACCTTGCATCATTATTACTACTACTATTAATATCGCTAGAAATAATATTACCTGAAGGTAAAAATGGATAAGTACCCCAACATCCATCAAATCCATCACCAGTACCAGAATAAGAGTCGTAATACGCTACTTGAATCATATTATTAGGATAAGTAACATCATGAACAGTAGTTCCATCTCTATACCAAGAAGTAATAATAAAGTTTCCGTCCACATGTGTATTATGTGGTATCGACAAACTACCTGGATTAGATTGAATTCTATCAACTTCCTGAATATTACTCATATTTGTAATATCATATGCACCAATATAGGCATCAGATCTTTCATCAGTTGTAAAAACATAATCTCCATTATCAGATATCCATGCATTGTGAGTAAAATTAGATGGTGTCACTCTTCTTCCTAAAGTTTGAGGATTAGATTTATCACTAACATCAATTATAAATAACTCACCAACATTTATACAACCTGCATATAATGTATCTCCTCGTACCATACCATCATGAATATATTCTTCATCCCATTCACCCAAGTAATGAGGAGAAATAGGATCAACATTAACATCTAAAAATATAGCCCCATCAGAAGGATTACTTCCATTATTTGAAGAAGCTCCAAAAATATATGCAATACCATTTTCATCAATATAAATATTATGAGCAGCAGTAAATTCAACACTATTTCCATTTGGATGAGTAAAATTAGTAACATGCCAATAAGTATTTCCTGTCATATCAGTCAAATCAACTATTAACAATCCTGCATCAGCTTCAGTTGTAACATATGCATAATTTCCCCATGTTTTAATATCCCTCCATGTTGAAGAAAGATCAGAAATATAAAATTTAAAAACAGGATTTGATGGATTTGTGACATCAACTACTGAAAATCCATTTTCTAAACCAACCAAAGCATATTCGTTATTATTTTGATCGACCCATCCCCAAATATCGCTTCCAGCATCATTATTTTGCCATTCATAATCTCCTAACAAATTAAGATTAAAACTCTGAGAAAGTAATATAAATGGAATAAAAAAGTAACACAATAATATAAGTCTTTTCATAAAATATTTTTAAATATTGCAAATATACTTCATTATAAGCTAATGTAATATATGATAATTATAATTCTAATGATATCTGTCCTTTATTATCATTATTATGTTCAATTTTTACTTCTTGATTTTTTTCATGTATATCATCTACCACTTCTTTTTTAGGGGATAATATATTGACTTCTTTTATTTTTTTTGAACTCAATTTATTTCCTATGGCTTTATGTCCTTTAATTGCTATAAATGATTCAATATCAATAATTTCTTTTTTTCTTTCCTTTCCTTTTTCTTTAATAAATATAATTTCAATTCTAGGAAACCAATCTGTAGAAACTAATTCTAAATATGTATCTTTATGTTCATTTGTTAAATTAAATTTAGTGATTTTACTATCAATCTTAAATCTTTTTACATAGTAAGCCTTCTTGTGACCATCAAAATAAATAGCTGAAATTGGTTTTAAAGGGTTCAACTTTTCTATAATTAAAATATCTTCATCAAAGTGATTTGAAATATCAAAGTTTTTTAAAACAATATCACCACTTTGATTAATAACTAGAATCTTATCAGAAGCTTTAAACTCCCCTAAATACACACCTCTTTCTTCGATGTTTAATCTATTAACATTTTCATCAAACCAAATTTTTCTAGCTGATAAAGTAGATACACCAACTTCTTTTAACTCTATACTCTTAACAGGATTCTTAGAAATGATATTTCCTACTGACAATTTACCCTTAATTGCTATATCAGCAAAATTAATTTCAATTTTAAGTTTCTTTAATCTTTGTAATTTTCTTAAATTAACATTAACAACTTCTGCTTCACCATTAGGATTTGATGTGAAGTATAAAACTTTACTATTATTTTCAGATTTGGTTAACATATATTCTCTTCCTCTAGTAATACTAGTGACAGAGAATCTTTTAATCATTGTATTCGATGAATTTCCGTCCTTATATATCATATTATAAATTGTACGATCATCTTTTTTCTTAAAAACTGCGCAGTGTATAATATCCTTACCAACAAAAACTTTATTTTCAACTTTAACAACCTTCATCATACCATCTTTACAAAAAACAATGATATCATCAATATCTGAACAATCTGAAACAAATGATTCCTTTTTCATTATATTTCCAGTTCCAATAAAACCTTCCTTATAATTAACATATAATTTCTTACTTGCTACAACTACTTTTGTAGCATCAATATTTTCAAAAGTTTTAACAACTGTTTTTCTGAATTTATTTTTACCATATTTCAACTTTAATTCCTTAAAATAATTAATTGTATAGTCTACAAGGTTATCTAAATTTGACTTTACTTCTTTAATTTTATTTTCTAGTTTTAAAATGTCCTCATCAGCTTTATTTAAATCAAATCTTGTGATTTTTTTAATTCTTATTTCAGTTAATTTAATAATATCTTCTTCTGTAACATCTCTCAACAAATCTTTTGTATAAACTTTGATAGATTTATGAATTGTTTTAATAATTTCATCCCAACTATCAAGTTCTTCAATTTTATGGTAAATTCTATTCGAAATAAAAATTCTCTCAAGAGAAAGAAAATGCCATTTTTCTTGTAATTCAAATAAATCTACTTTTAATTCTCTTTTATGCAATTCTAAAGTATTCTCAGTAGATATTTTTAATACATCTGAAACACCTAGAAAAACTGGTTTATCATCTTTAATTATGCAACATAGTGGAGAAATAGAAATTTCACAATCTGTGAATCTATATAATGCATCTATTGTTTTATCTGGAGATATACCACTTGGGATTGACACAGATATCTCAACATTCTCAGCAGTATTATCTTCTACTTTTTTTACTTTTATTTTACCTTTTTCATTAGCTTTTATAATAGAATTAATCAAAGAAGAAGTTGTAATTCCATGAGGAAGTTCAGTAATATTTAAAGTTGATTTATCATGTTGAATAATCTTTGCTCTTATTCTTATTTTACCACCCCTTTTGCCATCATTATATTGACTAAAATCAGCAAATCCTCCGGTCAAAAAATCAGGATATATTCTGGGTTTAATTCCTTTTAATACTTTTATTGAAGCATCAATTAATTCATTAAAATTATGCGGCAATATTTTGGTAGAAAGTCCTACTGCAATTCCTTCAACACCTTGATTTAATAACAAGGGGAATTTTATTGGCAATGTTTGAGGCTCCTTACTTCTACCATCATATGACGAATTCCATGTTGTAATTTTTTTATTATATACAACATCTAATGCAAATGGTGTTAAGCGAACTTCTATATATCTAGCAGCAGCAGCTCTATCTCCGGTAAAAATATTACCCCAATTACCCTGCATATCTAAAAGCAATTCCTTTTGACCAATTTGCACCATTGCATCTCCAATAGATGAATCGCCGTGCGGGTGGTACTTCATAGTATGACCTATAACATTAGCAACCTTGTGATATCTACCATCATCCAGTTCTTTTAAAGAATGTAATATTCTCCTCTGAACAGGCTTTAAACCATCATAAATATTAGGTACAGCTCTTTCTAATATAACATAAGAAGCATAATCTAGAAACCAACTATTATACATCCCTGAAATAGTAACAATATTTGGGTTGAAATTATCTTGATCTTCTTTCATTATTAATTTTTAGTATAATATTTAAACTAGATATTATATTCATTTTTTCTTTTTGTGTAACAAAAGAAATATTAAACCTTTTAGCAATAATTTTTCCATTTTGATTTTCTAATTTAATCATTAATGTTTGATTAAAGGAAAATGGCCTATTAAAAAATCTAAATTCTTTAAGCATAGAATTAGATATGTCAATATAATTTTTTTTAAAAAATATTGAAGAAATTGTTCTAAATGAAGTAATCTGAATAACATAAGGATCTACATTGATTTCAAAATAATATACACCAATAAATATAAAATAAATTAATATTGGAAAAATAATAAGAATAATTTTGTAAAAATTGTTAGAAATAAAATTTCCAATTAATGAATCTGATATCAAAGAGTTTAGTATGATTGGAAGTATAAGAAAAAATAACCCAAAACAAGATACCAATAAAGTTACAATGATTGCTCTATACTTGTTTGTTATATATAAAATATTTTTTTTCATAAACTTATATCATCTTCACGAATTAAATTATTAATAATAAATTCTTGTCTATCTCTAGTGTTTTTCCCCATATAATAACTTAATAAGTCTTCAATTTTTTCATTATGTGTTAATATAACTGGTTCTAATCGCATATCTTCCCCTATAAAATATTTAAATTCATTTGGAGATATTTCTCCTAAACCTTTAAATCTTGTTATTTCAGCAGAATTACCAATCTTTTTAATTGCCTCTCTTCTCTCTAACTCGTTATAACAATAAATAGTTTCTTTTTTATTTCTAACTCTAAAAAGTGGAGTCTCTAAAATATATAAATGTCCTTCTCTTACTAGCTCGGGAAAAAATTGAAGAAAAAATGTTAAAATAAGTAATCGAATATGCATTCCATCAACATCTGCATCAGTTGCAATAACAATCTTATTAAATCTTAAATCATCAATTCCCTGCTCAATATTTAAAGCTGCTTGTAATAAATTGAACTCCTCATTTTCATAAACAATTTTTTTAGTTAAACCATAAGAATTTAATGGTTTCCCTCTTAAAGAAAATACAGCTTGAGTTTTAATATTTCTAGTTTTTGTGATTGATCCAGATGCAGAATCTCCCTCAGTAATAAATAAAGTTGATTCAGTTCTTTCATCCTTATTATGATCATTATAATGAATACGACAATCCCTTAACTTCTTATTATGTAAACTTGCCTTCTTAGCTCTTTCCCGTGCTAATTTTTTAACACCAGACATTGCTTTTCTCTCATGCTCTGCTAATTGAATTTTTTTTTGTAAGATATCAGCAGTATCAAGATTTTTATGTAGGAAATTATCAAGATTAGATTTTATAAATTCTTGAACAAAAGAAATAATCGTTGAACCACCAGGTTCCATTTCAGTTGAGCCTAATTTTGTCTTAGTTTGTGATTCAAATACAGGTTCAATTATTTTAATACTAATTGCTGCATTTATTGCTTGTCTGATATCAGAAGCTTCATAATTTTTTCCATAAAAATCTCTAATAGTTTTAACTAAGGATTGCCTGAAGGCACCTTGATGAGTACCTCCTTGAATTGTATGTTGTCCATTTACAAATGAGTAATATTGTTCAGAATATTGATTTTTGCAATGTGTAATTGCTACCTCTATATCTTCAGATTTTAAATGAATAATTGGATATAAAACTTCAGAATCAATATTTTTATCTAAAAGATCATGAAGACCATTTTCAGAATAAAATTTATTGCCATTAAAAATAATAGTTAAACCAGGGTTTAAATAACAATAATTCCACACCATCCTTTCAATATATTCATCAAAAAACTTATAATCCCCAAACAATTCCTTGTCTGGGACAAAAGTTACCTTAGTTCCTTTTCTACTACTGTTATCAGAAATAGGCATATCATTAATAAGATTTCCCTGTTCAAATTCGATCAACTTGCTTTTACCATCTCTTATAGAACAAATTCGAAAGTAGGAAGATAATGCATTAGCAGCTTTTGTTCCAACTCCATTTAGACCAACAGATTTTTTAAAAACTTTAGAATCATACTTAGCTCCAGTATTAATTTTTGAAACACAATCTAATACTTTACCTAAAGGAATACCTCTACCAAAATCTCTAACTGATACTTTGTTATTTTTTACTGACAATTCAATAGATTTACCATTACCCATTACAAATTCATCAATTGAATTATCAATTACTTCCTTTAATAAAATATAAATACCATCATCAGGAGAAGAGCCGTCACCCATTTTACCAATATACATACCTGGACGTAATCTGATGTGCTCTTTCCAATCAAGAGATTTTATACTATCTTCATTGTATTCCTGCCTGCTCATTTAGGTTAAATATTTTAGAACAACAAAGATAATGTAGTAACAAATGATATATTAAAAAAATAAGATTACGTTTTCAACATGTTTATCAACTAACATCTTAAACATTAAATCTAAAATGCATAATATCGCCATCATTTACAACATATTCTTTACCTTCAACAAAAACCTTTCCTTGATTTCTACATTCTAGCTCAGATCCAATATTCATAAAATCATTATAACTAATAACTTCTGCTCTAATAAAACCCTTTTCAAAATCAGTATGAATAACAGATGCAGCCTGAGGTGCTTTTGTTCCTTTTTTAATTGTCCAAGCTCTAACTTCTTTTTCACCAGCAGTAAAATATGTTTGAAGATTCAGTAATTTATAAGTAGATTGTATGACTGAATGAACACCTGGTTTTTCTAAACCAAGATCATTAAGAAACAATAGTTGCTCCTCAATATTTTCCAAACTAGCTATATCTTCTTCTATTGCTGTTGCAATCAATAACATTTCAGACTTTTCATTACTGATAATATCTTTTACCGAATCAACGTATTTATTACTATATTTTAATGCCTCCTCATCAACATTACATATATACAGAACCGGTTTAGCTGTAATTAAATTTAATTTATCAATAATATCAATCTCCTCCTGAGAGGAATTGATTACTCTTATGGATTTTCCTGATTGCAAACAATCAATATATTTTTGACAAACTTCAATAACTTTCTTGGCTTCCTTATCTCCTGATTTTGCAATTCTAATATTTTTTTCAATATATTTATCTAATGTTTCTAAATCTTTTAATTGCAATTCAGTATCTATAATTTCTTTGTCTCTCAAAGGATCAACAGACCCATCAACATGAACAATATTATCATCTTCAAAACATCTTAAGACATGAATAATTGCATCTGTTTCACGAATATTAGCTAAAAACTTATTTCCCAACCCCTCCCCTTTACTAGCTCCTTTAACCAAACCTGCAATATCATAGATTTCAATTGTTGCTGGTATAACCTTAATTGGTTTAACTAAATTTGCTAAATTATCTAATCTAATATCAGGAACATTTATTACACCTAAATTAGGTTCAATTGTACAAAAAGGAAAATTCGCAGATTGAGCTTTAGCTTTAGATAAACAATTAAAAAGTGTTGATTTCCCTACATTTGGTAATCCAACAATACCACATTTCAAACCCATATTTTTTTTTTGGTGTGTAAATATAGTATGTTAAAAATTAATAAAATATCTTTTAAATAGTATTTTGTCAATAATACGTTAATAAAATATATGTTTTTGTAAATTTTAAAAATATTTAAAATAAGACTATTATTATTTTTGTTAAAACAAATATTATGAGCAATCTAGATACTGAAAAAATTATTCCCCAAGTTAGAAGGGATATATTAAGAATGGTTCATGCTAACAATTCTGGTCATCCTGGTGGATCGCTTGGCTGTACAGAGTTTTTCGTAGCTTTATATTATAATGTAATGAATCATAATAGTAATTTTAATATGGATGGGCAAAAAGAAGACATCTTCTTCCTTTCAAATGGCCACATATCTCCTGTTTGGTATTCAGTATTAGCAAGATACGGATATTTTAATGTACGTGAACTTTCTTCTTTCAGAAAATTAAATAGCAGATTACAAGGTCATCCAACTACTCATGAAGGTCTAGAAGGAATACGCATGGCTTCTGGATCTCTTGGTCAAGGACTATCTAATGCTATAGGTGCAGCTATTACAAAAAAGTTAAATAATGAAAAAAATATCATTTACACACTTCATGGCGATGGAGAGTTACAAGAGGGTCAAATGTGGGAAGCATTTATGTATGCAAGTGGTAATAAAATAGATAATCTAATTGCTACAATTGATTACAACAAAAAACAAATTGATGGATCTACAGATGATGTTTTACCTTTAGGAGACTTAAAGGCTAAACTAAAATCATTTGGCTGGTCTGTTTTAGAAGAATTTAAAGGTAATAATTTAAATAGTATTACAAATACCCTAAAAGAAGCTAAAGAATTAACTTTTAAAGAAAAACCTGTTGCTATTATAATGCATACCGAAATGGGAAATGGTGTTGATTTTATGATGGGTACTCACAAATGGCACGGATCTGCTCCTAATGATGAACAATTAGCGATAGCTCTTTCACAAAATACTGAAACACTAGGTGATTATTAAAAAATTTAAAATATCATTATTATTTTTCTCATTTTTTTTAAATGTAAATACAAGTTTTGCACAAGAAAAAAATGTACAAAAAAATCGTATTTTATTTATTTTTGATGCATCAAACTCTATGAAAGGAAAATGGCAAAGTGGAAAGAAAATAGATATTGCAAAAAAATTACTTAACAATCTAGTTGATTCTTTAAAGGATATTAAAAACTTAGAAATAGGATTACGAGTTTATGGGCACAGAAGTAGTTATAATCCACCAAATTGTGATGACACTAAATTAGAAGTTGATTTTGTTCCTGCAAATATGATTGCAGAAGAAATGAAAAAAAAACTTAATCATATAAATGCACAAGGCACAACACCTATCGGTAAATCTCTTAGAGAAGGAGCAAAAGATTTTGAAAAATATACATCTGATAGAAATATAATAATCTTAATTACAGATGGGAAAGAAGAATGTGATGATGACCCCTGTGAAGTATCAAAAGAGTTGCAAAAAAAAGGTATCATACTTAAGCCATTTGTAATTGGTGTTGGTAATAACAAAGATAACTGGAAGAAAACATTAGGCTGTGTAGGTACATTCTTTGATGCTCAAAAAGAAGAAGAATTTTCAAATATATTAGAAATGGTTATAACACAAATTGTAGATAAAACCACTACACAAGTTAATTTACTAGATATATATGAAGAACCTACTGAAACAAATATTAATTTAACTTTCTACAATTCACTATCAGGTAAAGCAAAATACAATTATATACATAAAATAAATAGTAAAGGTAATCCAGACACAATGGTTATAGATCATTTGATATCTTATAAAATAGTAGCTCATACAATTCCACCTGTTATTATCGACAGTGTTCAAATTTTACATGCAGAACATAATATAATTGGAATGAGTACTCCTCAAGGGAAATTAGAAATTAAAACGAATACTAGAAAACCTATTAATGTTATAATTAAAGAAGAAAACAAAGATACAACATTACATGTTCAAGAAGCAAACACAACTGAAGACTATATTGTTGGAAATTATGACCTAGAAATTCTTACTATACCTAGATTTAAAGAAAAAATTAAAATTGAACAAAATAAAACAACAAGATTAAAGATACCTACACCTGCTATTATGAATATCGCTTTATCTTCAAAAGGATTTGGAGGCATATATTTGTTTAATACTCAAAGTAAAGAATGGAATCAAGTATTTCACTTTAGAAATGATCAGAGACAGTATAAGCTTAGTGTTCTACCAGGAAAATATAAAGTAGTATATAGAGCTAATACAGCAAAGGGATATATTTATACAAAAGAATATGATACATTTATACTAAAAGAAGGTGATAGAAAATATATAAAATTATAATATGGAAAAAAAAGACACTAGATCTGGTTTTGGTGCAGGTCTTACTGAATTAGGAGAAAAAAATGAAAATATAGTAGCATTATGTGCTGACCTTACAGGTTCTTTAAAAATGAATGATTTTAAAGATAAATTTCCTGATAGATTTTTTCAAGTTGGTATCGCAGAATCTAATATGATTGGTATTGCAGCTGGTATGACAATTGGAGGAAAAATACCTTTTACAGGTACCTTTGCTAATTTTTCTACTTCTAGAGTATATGATCAAATAAGACAATCTATAGCTTATTCAGGAAAAAATGTAAAAATCTGCGCATCACATGCTGGTGTTACATTAGGAGAAGACGGTGCAACACACCAAGTTCTTGAAGATATAGGAATGATGAAAATGCTGCCCCACATGACAGTTATTAACCCATGTGACTACAATCAAACAAAAGCTGCTACAATAGCAATAGCAGATCATATAGGTCCAGTCTATTTAAGATTTGGAAGACCCAAAGTGCCTAACTTTACAGATCCCAATCAAGAATTTAAAATAGGAGAAGCTATTAATATTAATAGTGGCACTGATGTTACAATTATAGCTACAGGACATCTTGTTTGGGAAGCGCTAGAAGCAGTTAAAGAATTAGAAAAGAAAAATATCTCTGCAGAATTAATAAACATCCATACCATAAAGCCACTAGATAAGAATGCAATATTAGAATCAGCAAGTAAAACAAGATGTGTAGTTACAGCTGAAGAGCATATGTTAAATGGAGGTTTAGGAGATAGTGTTGCTCAGCTTCTTAGCAGATCTTTACCAACCCCTTTAGAGATGGTAGGTGTAGATGATACATTTGGAGAAAGTGGTACGCCTAGAGGTTTAATGGAAAAGTATGGGCTTACAACTTATAATATTATAGAATCATGCGAAAAAGTGATGAAAAGAAAATGATTCTTAATCTAAATTTGCATAGAATATGAATAATGCAAATGAAATATTCAAAAAATATCAAGCACAAACTTTTAACAACCCATCTTGTTTAGAAGTTAAATCTGCAACTGGAAGTTATATTACAGACACAAAAGGAAAAAGATATCTAGATTTTGTTGCTGGAGTTTCCGCATGTACTTTAGGTCACTCCAACCCTATAATAACAAAGGCTATAACTGAACAATTAAAACATTATTCACATGTTATGGTCTATGGAGAATATGTGCAGTCTCCTCAATACAAATTGGCAAAACTACTTGCTGAGAATCTCCCCAACAATTTACATACCACTTATTTTACTAATTCTGGGGCTGAAGCAATAGAAGGTGCTATGAAATTGGCAAAACGAGCCACAGGAAGAGTGGAGATCAT
>PAZP01000022.1 GCA_002715565.1 Flavobacteriales bacterium | reverse complement strand
TTATTGATGAAAAAGGCGTGATAGAAGAGGTTATTTCTAAGGTAGACACTAAAAATCATACTAGTCAAATCTTAAAGTAGTTTTGAGAATTTTTGTTGTTAGTATAGTTGATAATATTATTTAAGAATTCCTTAACAGAAAATGAAATGTGGCTTGCAAATAAAGTAGATAAGATACCTGATAAGATTATTAATAAATTTTCATCTAAAGTATAGATCATGAATCATTTAACAAAGACAGATTTTATACAATATTTGAATTGTCCAGAATCGTTATGGCTTCTAAAAAATAAAAAAGAAGAATATAATAAGCATAAAGGAGAATTTTCTGAATTCCAACAGAAAATCATTGATGAAGGATATCAAGTTGAAGAATATGCAGAAAAACTTTTTCCAGAGGCGATAAATATTCCAACAGCTAATACAAGTGTAGAAGAAACAAAAGAAAAGCTTTCAGGAATTGGTGTTTCTTTTTTACAGCCATCTTTTAGTTATTCATCATGTTTTGCTAGAATAGATATACTTGAAAAATTAGATGACAATACATACCATATTTACGAGGTCAAATCCTCTACTTCTATTAAAACTGGAAAAACACAAAATCATATAATTGATGCAAGTTTTCAAAAATATGTAATGGAGAATGCAGGTTATAGCGTATCAAAAATATCATTAATTTATCTTGATAAAGAATATAGAAAGAATGGGGAAATAATAGCTTCTGATTTATTAAAAGTAGAAGAAATTACAGATCGAGTTAATGAAATTTATTCTGAAACAAGAAACAATATAAAGCAAGCTATTAGCTTTATTAATTTAGAGAGTATAGATGAGAATATATGTTCTTGTTATACTAATACACAATCTAATCACTGCGATAGCTTTAGTTACTTTAATGATAAAATAACAGATTCTAGTATTTATAAATTGGCTAGTATCAGAAGAAATAAAATAGAAGATTTAATTTCAATGGATTGTATTTCTTTGTTAGATATTCCAGTAGGTTATAAACTTAGCTCTAGACAGGCCTCTCAAATAGAGTCATTAAGAATTAATCAGCCTATTTATAATAAAGGTAATATCAAAAAGACTCTTTCATCTTTACAATTTCCATTACATTTTTTTGACTATGAGACTTATGCTAGTGCAATACCTAAAGTTGATGGGATAGGCCCTCACAAACATTTGGTGTTTCAAGTATCTATGCATACTATGTATGAAGATGGAAGTATTGAGCATTTTGAGTGGTTAGGAAAAAAAATGGAACTTCCAACTGAAATGCTTGAAAAGATGCAAGATAAAACTGGTTATAATGGTACTTTTATTTCTTGGAATTCTCCTTTTGAAAATCTTTGTAATAAACAGATGATAGAAAGTATTCCTAATCATGCAGACTATTTGAATTATATTAATTCTAATATGTTTGATTTGATGATTATTTTTAAAGAAGATTATATAGATTATAGATTTCAAGGCTCTAGTTCTATAAAAAAAGTATTACCTATATTATGTCCAGAGCCCGAACTTTCATATAAAAATTTAGCCATTCAGGATGGGTCAATGGCAATGGATAATTGGGGAAAGATGATGCTTGACACAAATTTTAATAAAGATATTAATAAAACTAGAAAAGACCTTCTAAAATATTGCAGATTGGATTCTTTGGCAATGGTTGAGATTTATAAAAAGCTTAAGTTGATAGAATAGTTTTCTTTACTTCATTAAAATGAAGTAACTTTGTGCTTATGAATAAGCACAATTTGATTTTTTTCATACTTCTTACTTGGATGATTTCTTTTCAGGAATCTTTAGCAAGTCATATTGCGGGTATGGATATTAGTTATGAGTGCATTTCTCAGGGTGTTAGTTCTGATCAATATAAAATAACAGTTAAATTTTACAGAGATTGTTCTTCTTCAACCAGTGCACCAGCATTTGGATGGCAGTCACCACTTAATTTAGAATATTCATCAGCAAGTTGTAACAGAAATGAAAATAGAATATTTTCTTTTGTTAGTTCAACAAATATTACACCAACATGCTCTTTTATTACTGATCCATGTAATGAACCTGGAATAGTTGGTATAGAAGAATATATTTATGAAACATCAGTTACATTAGAACATTGTTCAGATTGGATATTGAGAGTTTGTGAGGGAAATAGAAATAATGTGATAACTACTATTCAAAGTCCTGGAAATCAAGAATTATGTGTAGAAGCTAGAATAAATAATCTTAATATTTGTAATAATTCTCCAACCTTTACTGAATATCCAGCACCATATATTTGTGCTGGTCAGACATATTGTTATAATAATGGGGCTTTTGATCTAGATGGAGATTCTCTGGTTTACTCTTTAGAAACACCAGACAACAATAATGGAGGGGTTTCTTATATAGGTGCTTATTCAGCTCAAAATCCAGTTGCAGGAACAACAAATTTTGACCCGCTTACAGGGGACCTATGTATGGATGCGACACAGGCAGAAGTCTCTGTGCTAGCTATGAAGATAACTGAATTTAGAAATGGAGTTGAAATAGGAAGTGTAGTTAGAGATATACAGGTTATAGTTCTTAATTGTTTGACCACGCCTCCTGTTTTAAGTGGGTTTAATGGTACGCCAGCAAATGTAACAAATTCAACTTCTATCGATGATTCACTTCACTTTTGCGCCAATGATTTTAACAATATTAATTTTAATATTTTGTCTACATTAGGCAGTTCACCAAATAAATATATGTCTTGGTCTGGGATCACTAATGCTCCTGCAGCTATATTTAATGTAAGCAATAATAATTCTAATAGCCCTGTGGGGAGTTTTGATTGGACTCCTCAATATAGTGATGTTATAAATAGCCCATTTAGTTTCACAGTAACAGTTGAAGATGATGCATGCCCTATCAATAATATCTTTTCATACACATATACAATAACGCTTTCATCAAATGCAAATTTTAGTATTACATTTAGTCAAGTAAATAATCCAACATGCGCTGGATATAATGATGGAAGTGTAGATTTACAATTATCCGGAATACTTGGAGTTCCTACATTTACTTGGACAGGACCAAATGGATTTGTTAGTACTAATCAAAATATAAATAATATATATGCCGGCCTATATGATGTGACTATAACTGATGCGGCAGGATGTATACTTACAGATAATATTTCAATAATTGACCCAACATCTTTGACATTGACCTCTAATATTAGTAATATTAGTTGCGTAGGAGGTAATGATGGGGCTATTGATATTACTGTTAATCCAGCTAATCCAAATTTAACATTTAATTGGACAGGACCAAATAATTTTAGCAGTACAAGTGAAGATATCATAAATTTATATACAGGAGATTATATTGTGGAGATAACAGATTTAACAGGTTGTATATTTACCGATACTATTACCGTTCCACCGGCTAACCCTTTTAATGCTAGCTTTATTATTGATAGTATTAGTTGCAGTGGATATAATGATGGTGAAATTGATTTAGTTGTTTCATCATCTAACAGTAATTTAACATATAGTTGGATCGGTCCAAATGGATTTTCAAGTACATCTCAAGATATAACATCTCTTTTTGCTGGTGATTATCAGATAACAATTACGGATGGTAGTGGTTGTACTTTTTCAGATACACTAACTATGCTAGATCCTTTACCTATAACTTCCACAACAATTATTCCTAATGCATGTGATGATTATTTTTGGAATAATATCGTATACACAGCTTCTGGATTATATACATTTAATACGCTAGCAGCAAATGGATGTGATAGTGTGGCAACACTTAATTTAATAATTAACAATAGTTTTATAGATACGATAAATGTTACAACATGTAATGATTTCACTTGGAACGGCACAAATTATACATCTTCTGGTGTATATATGTGGAATGGGACTACAGTTAATGGATGTGACTCTACTCTTATTTTAGATTTAAATATTAATACAATTTCTACTTCTTCAGTAACAATTCAAGATTGTAATCCATATATATGGAATGGAACTACTTATACTAATTCAGGAACTTATAACTATACAACAACAAATTCTTCAGGTTGTGACTCTATAGCTACATTAAATTTACAGTTAACTACATATAATTTAAATACACAATCTCCTATATGTAAAAATGATTCAACAAATATAATTTTAGACGTAACAGATCCTGCTACAAATCAATATACAATTGTTATTAATGATGGTATAGGTTTATATACTTATGTTGTAGATTCTTTAGGTTTGCAAATTTCAAATGGTAATAATGTTAAACTACCCCTGTCTTCAACTTCTAATATTATTTTGGAGACAGTAACAGATTTTAACAATTGTAAATCATATCCTAATGACACCTCTATAGTTTTTGTTAACCCGCTTCCAGATGTTCAGATTGAATCATTTGATGTTTGTGTTAATGAGAGTTCTTTTTTATTAAATCAAGGGACACCTCAAGGAGGTGTTTATTATGTTGATAAAGAACCAACAGATATTTTTAAGCCTTATGAAATGCAATTGGGAAAACATTTAATAGAATATTACTATACAGATCCAGCAACAAATTGCAGTAATTTTACTCAAGATACAATTACAGTTTATAATATCCCGCTCGCTGAATTTTATTGTGATAAGTATATTACCAAGCAAGATACGCCAATAACCTTTTTTAATACAAGTAGTTCTTACGTTTCTTTTATTTGGGATTTTGGAGATAATTACATTTTAGAAGATAGTTTAGTTGTTCAGCATATGTATCAAGATACAGGTATATATAATGTAGAATTAATTGCATTAAATGAATATGACTGTTTAGATACAGCAACATTAAGCATAGAAGTTTTACCCTCATTTACCTTTTTTGTACCTACTGTTTTCACCCCTAATGATGATAAATTTAATAATACATTTTTTCCCGTTGGTGTGGGTATAAAGTCATATGAGATGAGTATATATAATCGATGGGGGACAAAGATTTTTAATGGCATAGATGTTCCTTGGGATGCAAAAAACTCTCAAGATGGAACATATACTTACGTTATTAAGATTTTGAATTTAAAAAATCGCGAATTTTATTACAGAGGATTCATCCAAGTTAGCAGATAAATATTTAGAATAGTAGTTTGAAAACCTCTACAATATTTTTGCATTTGGTTATTTCAATCTTGTTAGATTTATATTTACATTTATTATATTTTGATATAATAATTTGTTTGTAGCCCATTTTTTCTGCCTCCTGTATTCGGTTTTCTATTCTGCTTACCGCTCTAATTTCACCGGAAAGACCAATTTCACCAGCAAAACATATTTGAGTGTCTAATGGTATATTTTCATTAGATGAAAGAATAGAACAAACTACTGCTAAGTCTAATGCTGTGTCATCTATTTTTATACCTCCAGTTATATTTAAAAATACATCTTTTGCTGCCAACCTAAATCCACATCTTTTTTCAAGTACAGCAAGAAGCATATTCATTCTTTTAGAATTATATCCAGTAGATGATCTTTGAGGAGTACCATATACAGCTGAGCTTACTAATGATTGAATTTCTATTAGCAATGGTCTAGCTCCTTCAATAGTTGTAGCAATTGCGACACCACTAACAGCATCCTCTCTTTCAGATATTAAAATTTCAGAAGGATTGTTAACTTCTCTTAGTCCATCTTGGGACATTTCATAGACTCCAATTTCAGAAGCAGAGCCAAATCTATTTTTTATAGTTCTAAGTATTCGATATGTATAATTTCTATCACCTTCAAATTGAAGTACTGTATCTACCATATGCTCTAAAACCTTAGGGCCAGCTATAGCACCATCCTTATTGATATGGCCAATTAGAAAAATAGCTATTCCAGTTTGTTTAGCATATTTTAGTATTTCTGCAGTACATTCTCTTATTTGAGAGATACTCCCAGGTGAAGAGTCAATATATGAAGTGTGAAGTGTTTGTATAGAATCTATTACTACAATATCAGGTTTTACTTCCTCTATTTTTAAAAATATATTTTGTGTTGCTGTTTCTGTAAGTATATAACATTTTTCAGAGTCCTTATTAATACGTTCAGCACGCATTTTTATTTGTTTTTGACTCTCCTCTCCAGAGATATATAAGATTTTTTTTCTTTTAGAACTTAAAGAGAATTGTAGTAATAGTGTAGATTTTCCTATACCAGGATCACCTCCCAATAAAATTAATGAACCTGGTACTATTCCACCTCCAAGGGTTCTATTTAATTCTTTATCATTTGTAATAATTCTTTGTTCTTGAGTATAATCTATATCTTTAATTAATATAGGTTTAGATGAATTATTAGAACTAATAGCTGTAGCTATTTTAGAGTCTTTATTTAAAATTTCTTCTACAAATGTATTCCATTCATTGCATTGAGGGCACTTTCCAAGCCATTTTGGGGATTGTGTTCCACAATTTTGACAAAAGAAAGCAGATTGTATTTTTTTTGCACTCATGAAGATTTATTTAGATCATTAATAATTTTTGTGCTAGAAATACCTTTAACTAGAGGGATAAGAACAACCTTCCCGCCATTTTTTTGAACTATATCATGACCTACAACATTCTTTATTGCATAGTCATCACCTTTAACAAGTACATTTGGTAAAATTTCTCCAATTAAATTTATAGGTGTTTGTTCATTAAACAAAATAACCGCATCAACAAAAGCTAGTGAAGCTAATACCATAGATCTATTTTTTTGATCTAATATAGGCCTGTCATTACCCTTTAATTTTTTTACAGAAGTATCAGAATTTAGAGCAACAACCAATTTTGTTCCTTGTTCAGATGCTTTAGATAAACATTCAATATGCCCATTATGAATTATATCAAAACAACCATTTGTAAAAACAATTTTTTCTCCATTTTTCTTCCAAAAATCTATTTTTGTTTTTAGATCTTTTAATGAGAAAATTTTATTTTCAATACCTTTAAGAACTGACATGCTTTGTTTTTTTAGAAAGAGATATAAATAATAAACCTATTAATCCTAATATTATCGCAACTAATGTTTGCGCTACATGTACAATAGTAGGAAAAATTAATGCAGGATTACTAGAATCACCACCTTCTCCTAAATATAAAGTGCCAACACCTAAAACATATAATCCGATCATCATAATAGCATGATAAGAACCAAGACCTCCAGGTGTAGGAATAATCATGCCAATACCACCAAGCACTAACAGAAACACTCCATCCCCTATTGTTAGGTGAGAAGTTTCACTCATACAAAAGAAACAAATGTAGGTCATTAAAAAATACATAATCCAGATACTAAAACTATGTAGCCAGAATCTAGTTTTTTGTTTTATATTTTTAATACTATTAAAGCCCTCTTTGAGGCCACTTATAAAAGCTTTTATTTTTTTATATGCTGAAAATTTTTCAAGTTTTTTCCTAGATAAGTAGGATGTTACAGAAAGTAAAAAAATACTTATAAAAATAAGTAAAAGAGTTATGTTCACCTCTTTTTCTATTTGATTTTGAGCAATTACTGTTTGGTAAAAATTAAGTATTTCATTTGATTTAACTAGTAAAGTGATTAATAATAAAGCTATTAAAGCNATTAAATCTATTACTCTTTCTACTATAATTGTTCCAAATAGCTTGTCAACTGGAACNTTTTCAGATCTATTTAGAGCGGTACATCTAGAAAGTTCTCCGGCCCTTGGGATCAACAAGTTTGTGAAATAACCAATTGAAACTGCTGCAATAGAATTATTTTTTGATACTTTATATCCTATNCCNTCAAGTAAAATACACCATCTTATACCTCTGTCAATATAGGCCCAAGCACCNAAAACCATAGATAATANTACCCATTTCATTTCAACTTTCTGTATTTCTTTATANAGCTGTATAGGGTCCTGATGTTTGAAAAGGAGATATAAAATCCCTAGCCCAAGAGCTACTGAAAAANTATATTTTAAAAATTTAAGTAACAAATAATTAATTTTGCTGTGTAAAACTATAAAATAATATTGTCAATAAGCCTAACATTATTTAGATATGCTGCTATACAAATTGCATTNGAATTTTTAGGNCCTAANTTTTTAATAAACTTCATGTCTTCTAAATTGACTAGTTCTANATATTCTAATTTGATATTGTATGTTNTTAATTTTTTTGTAGTATNTTNTTTTAGNGTTGAGAAACTTAAATTTTTNTTNTTTTNACAATACTTTAAACACTTATAAATATATTTTGCTTGATTTTTTTCTTNNTCAGAAAGTAATTTATTCCTTGAGCTTTTTGCCAATCCGTTACTCTCTCTTACAGTTGGAACTNCTACAATTTTAATATTTGTTTTCATTTTAGTTGCTAAAAGTTTAACGATTTGTAATTGCTGGATNTCTTTTTCACCAAAAAATGCTTTTGTNGGNTTTACAATGTCAAACAGTTTTTCNACAATAGTAGCCATNCCGTCAAAATGACCGGGACGANATTTTCCCTCTAATACANTGGATATNTTTCCAAAATCAAANCTTTTAGATTTAATATTATTTTCATAAATATTATTTGCAGTGGGAATGAATNCNATCGNACAGTTATTTTTTGATANTTTTTTTAANTCTTNATCTATAGTAATAGGGTATTTTTTATAATCATCATTATTNTTAAACTGTGTAGGATTAACAAAAATGCTACAGACAGTTANGTCACATTCACTATTACTNGATTTTATTAACTTTAAATGCCCATCATGTATTGCNCCCATAGTAGGAACNAATCCTATTGTTTTACTTTCTGAAATTTCTTTCAAAGCGTTTGACAATTTATCTTTACACTTAAATATTTGCATTTTCCTTAAAAATATGTTATATTTANGAAACAAATTTAGATTAAAGGCATGAAATATAGATATTTTTTATATATTTTTGCAAATTAAAATTTTTGTATGGAANCAAAGGAGAAGAGTAGAGTTTTATATGTGTCGCAGGAAATAAATCCTTATACTGGAGACACNCAGATGGGAAATNTTTGTAGCGAATTACCACAAAAGGTTCAGGAAGGAGGTAAGGATATTNGAATTTTCCTTCCTAAGTTTGGTATTATAAATGAAAGAAGACATCAACTNCATGAAGTAATAAGGTTGTCGGGAATGAATTTAATAATAGATGATTTTGATCATCAATTAATAATTAAAGTAGCATCAATACAAAAATTAAGATTACAGGTTTACTTTATAGATAATGAGGAGTTTTTTCCAAGAAAACAAATGTTTCATGAGCTTGATGGGAGTTTTATGAATAATAATGATGAACGTATGATTTTTTATTGCAAGGGTGTTATAGAAACTGTACGTAAATTAGGTTGGAAACCTGATATCATTCATTGTCAAGGATGGTTCTCATCACTTGTACCAATGTACATTAAGAAACTTTATGCAGANGATCCTCTTTTTGAAGATGTTAAAGTAATATATTCTGTTTTTGATAATTCNTACAGAGGAAATTTAAGTGANACATTAACAGATAAATTATTATTTGAAGCCTTAGAAAAATCGGATGTTAATAGAGTTGATAAATCNACTATTAACAACNTGCATAAATTTGCAATAGATTATTCCGATGCGGTAGTACAGGCTAGTCCAAGNATTCATAAAAATATAATATCACATATTCAATCATTAAATAAACCTTTCTTAGAATATCCTGGCGCTGAAGATTTTACAGGCGCATATAATGATTTTTATAATCAGTTTATCACAAAGGAGGAAGAGTTAGCAATTTTATAATGATTACAAATGATTAAAATATATAAATTAAGTTTTTTNTTAAGCTTAATATTAATTTCTTGTACAGATTCTAATATTATAGGCTTAGAAGTACAACCTGAAGATGAAGATATTTTATTTAATAATATTATAATTCAAAATATTGANTTTTCAAATATATCTGAGGACTCCGTTAGAACTGATGAAACAACAAGANTATTATTAGGAGAAATGAATGATGATATTTTTGGATACAGCAGCGCTTCATTTACTACACAATTTTATTTGCAAGATGAGAACATAGACTTAGGAACAAATCCTGAAGTTATATCAGTTAATTTGACTTATAATTATAGCGATTATTATGGAGATTTAACTNATTTTTCTCTTGTTNAAGTATATGAAAATCAAGAATCACTAGATAAACAGCAAGAGTATTATTCCAANGAAGGTTCTTTAATTTCAAAAGATTCTCTTGTACNTATTAATTCATACGAAACATCATTAGATTTAGATAATCCATTATTCACACTTGATTTGGAAAAAGAATTTGGAAAAAAAATATTAGATCTAGGTAATTCGCAACTACAAAACAANGAAATATTTCAGCAATATTTTAAAGGTATTAGNGTGCTTGCATATGCAGATAANACGATACTTATGTTGAATCCAGAAGGAACTAATTCAAANTTTAGGATTTATTACAAAAATGATGAAAATCAAAATGACACATTATTATTAGAATTTTTATTAGGAAATGATGCGGCTCGAGTAAATGTATTTAATGAAAAANNTAATNCTGTAATTATTAATAATACTGATAATATTTATNTCCAATCAATGTCTGGTTATAAATCTAAAATAATTATAAATAATTTAGATTCAATTAAAGATATTTTGGCTAACAAGACAATTAATAAGGCTACTATTAATTTTGGCTTATCTTCTGAGTCAGTTAACTCATTTTATGATGCGCATGAAAAATTATTTTTAAGACGTGTTGACAAATCAGGAAATTTAGTTGATTTAGCAGATTACACANTAGAAGGAGAAAGTTTTTTTAAGGGNAATTTAGATGAATCAAGTTATCAGTTTAATATAACAAGATATATTCATTCATTATTAACAAATAACATGTATACTAATGAATTACACCTNTTAGATAAGGACGCAAATATAAAAGCTAACAGAACAGTTCTTGAGAAAAANATTTCATTAATTATATATTACTCTCAATTATAAAATATGTGTGGAATAGTTGGTTATGTAGGAAACAAGCAAGCGCTACCAATTTTAATTAAAGGATTAAAAAGATTAGAATACAGGGGTTACGATTCNTCTGGTATTTCAATTGCTAGTAATAAAACATTAACTGTATATAAAGAAGCAGGTANAGTATCTGATTTAGAAACATTAATAAATGGTNAAAATATATTAGCTAATATTGGTATTGGACATACAAGATGGGCAACTCATGGTGTTCCTAATAAAGTTAATGCACATCCNCATTTATCAGGAGATGGCAACTTAGCAATAATACATAATGGTATTATTGAAAATTATGCAGCTTTAAAAAAAGCTTTGGAAATTAAAGGGCATATTTTTAAAAGTGAGACAGATACCGAAGTGTTAGTTCATCTTATTGAGGANATTAAAAAAAATGAAAATCTNANNTTATTTGAAGCTGTGCGTGTTGCTTTAGATGAGGTGATAGGTGCTTATGCAATTGTAGTATTAGAAAAAGGCAATGAAAATGAGGTTGTAGCTGCACGAAAAGGNAGCCCTTTGGTTATAGGAATTGGTAGAGAAGAATACTATATAGCATCAGATGCAACCCCTATTATTGAATATACAAATGAAGTTGTTTATCTTGAAGATGGACAAATAGCTAGAATTAATAAAAAAGAGGATCTTGAAATCAAAAACATTAAAAACGAGATTATTACACCATATATTCATGAACTCAAAATGAGTCTTGATAATATTGAAAAAGGAGGATTCCCTCATTTTATGCTAAAAGAAATTTTTGAACAACCAACAAGTATCTTAGATACTATGAGAGGTAGAATAGACCCGATAACAAAAGAAGTAAAATTAGGAGGAATCTTAGAATATGAACAAAAGATAATAAATGCAAACCGAATTATAATAGTTGCTTGCGGAACCTCATGGCATGCAGGATTAATAGGAGAGTATATTATTGAAGATTTAGCTCGAATACCTGTTGAAGTTGAATACGCGTCAGAGTTTAGATATCGAAATCCGATTATTAAATCAACAGATATTGTTTTAGCAATATCTCAATCTGGAGAAACAGCAGATACATTAGCAGCTCTTGAGCTTGCAAAGAATAAAGGGGCTACTGTTTTAGGTATATGTAATGTTGTAGGATCTTCTATTCCTAGATTAACTGATGCTGGAATATATACTCATGCCGGACCAGAAATAGGAGTTGCTTCAACTAAAGCATTTACAACACAAGTTGTTGTTCTAATATTAATGGCATTGAGGATAGCGAAACAAAAAGGAGATTTAACATCTTCAGAATATCATCAGATTATTACGGAAATGGAATTGATTCCAAAAAAAGTGGAGAAAGTTTTGAAAGCTAATACTGAAGTAGAGAAGATTGCAAAAGAGTTTCAAGATGTGTCTAATTTTTTATATCTAGGTAGAGGATATAATTTTCCAGTTGCTCTAGAAGGGGCACTTAAATTAAAAGAGATATCATATATACACGCAGAGGGATATCCAGCGGCTGAAATGAAACATGGCCCTATTGCATTAATTGATGCAAATATGCCAATAGTAGTGATTGCTACAAAGAAAGGGAATTATGATAAAATAGTTAGTAATATTCAAGAAGTTAAAGCAAGAGGAGGAAGATTAATAGCGATTGTTACAGAAGGAGACACTACAGTTAAAAACTTGGCTGATTATTGTATAGAAATACCTAGTTGTTTTGAAGAATTATCTCCAATATTAACAAATTTACCGCTTCAATTATTATCTTATCATATTGCTTTGCTAAGAGGTTGTAATGTTGATCAACCTAGAAACCTAGCAAAATCAGTTACAGTCGAGTAATTTTAAATTGAAGTACTTTTCTTAGAAGTTCTCTATGAGATCTATTTAGGTTAATCTCAAATAATTCGTTACTTTTGTTAAATGAAAAAACTTCTATTTTTATTTTGTTTATCTTTTTTTCTATTTAGTTGTGAAAAGGAGGAAGAACATAATCATGAACATAATCATAATTCAGAAACATGTTGTACTTCTGACTCAACATGTTGTCATTGATTGTAACACAAACTATCTAAAAGAATTTTTTTGACTTAAAAGACTAATTTTTTTAAAAAATATTGATATTTACTGAAAATTTAAAACAAAAATCATGAAAAATATATTCTTTTTAATATTTATAATAATTTTTGTTTCATGTCAAAAGAATGAAACAACTCAAAATAAAGACAATAATATAGATCAATTATTTTCAAACAATTGTATGATTGTAGAATCTTATCTTAATGATTTTGTAAACGAATCTATTGATTATAAAAAATATTACAACGACACTTGTAAGGTAAGAGGAACATATTTTAATTCTGAAGGTCCAATGATTGTTGAAGATAGAAAATCAGCACATAAAGAGATGTGGAAAAAATATGATTTTTCTTTTTCTGATTCCATTGTTTTTTTACCTGGTGTTAATGTCGAAACTAAAGAAATCGATGGTTCAGTCAGATTTTATTGTAATTTGTCAGTAAAAAATACTGAAAATGAAAAAACTGTTACACTTCCAATTTACCAGTCTTATGATTTTGATAATGATGGGAAATTTATTTATATTCAATATTTTGGAGATCTTACTGCTGCTATTTCTTCAATAGATTAAGTCTTTTAATTTTTTCATTTAACAAGCATACAAAAGAATAAAGAAATCATATAAAACAAGATTTTAATCACAAGAAAAATACTTATTTGTTAACTTTGAAAGATTAATATTTTAAAATCAAGTATATTAATTCATTTAAATGAAAGAGCTACCATATTACTTAATTGTACTTACATTTTTTCTTGCACTAAGTAATGAATTATGGTCTTTAGGTATGTTTATAGATGGTGTTTATTATGCAACAATTTCAAGAAATTTATCTTTTGGATTAGGCAGTTTTTGGAATTTATATTTTACGGAATTATCAGGTGTTTTTTACGGACACCCTCCATTAGCAATTTGGCTTCAAAGTATGTTATTTACTATAATAGGTGATAGTGTTTATGTGGAGAGATTATATTCTTTAACTACTTTTTTAATCACGGGAATATTTATTCATCTAATTTGGAAAGAGATTGCATATAAAAAATATTTGAATTTTAGCTGGGTGGTATTATTATGTTGGGCTATACTGCCATTAAACGGCTGGGCTTGTTCAAATAATTTTTTAGAGAATACAATGAATATGTTTGTCTCTTCTTCAATATTTTTCATCATAAAGAATATCAAAACAAATAATATCAAATATATTTATTTTGCATCAATAATGATATCCCTTGCATTTTTATCAAAAGGTTTTACTGGAATATTTCCTTTGTCAGCCTACTTAGGTTATTTTATTTTGTTTCCAAAATTTGGCTTTAAAAACATGATTGTTAAATCATTTCAAATTACAATTTATTTTATAATTCCATTGATAATTTTATCTGTAATTCAGCCTTCTTTTTTTGATTATCTTATAAAATACTTTGACATACAAATAATAGATAATATAATAAAAACAAATACAGTTGTTGATAGATTTTATATAGTCACCCAGTTAATTGAACAAATGAGAGATTTTCTTATTCTCAGTACATTATCCATAGTTATATATTTATTTGTATACTTTTTAAAATCAACTAATTTATTAAAACAACTTAAGGATAGTCTTTGGTTAGTGTATATAGTTATAATATTTATGTTCTTACCAAGTTCTATTTTTCAGGATTATTTCTTTCCAATAACGAGGTTTCCTGTTATAAATGCCATAATACATTTTAATTTTTTAATTGGTGTATTATACTTAATAATATTTAACTTACAAAAAAGTAATTTTATTAGTATAAAAGAAGCTAGAAAAAATATGCTGTTTTTTTTCATTATTATATCCTTATTTATTTTAAAGATTTGGAGGCACCACATCATCTTCTTATCGAAAAGTTATATAAATGTAACATCTATAGTAATACTAGCTGTAATTTTTTTATTAGTTTACTATTTAAAAATTAGAAAGAATTTATTAAATCAATTAAAACGTAATATAGGTTTATTTTTAACTACAATAGTTGTTTTATTATTTGACTGGACAAATCTTTTTTATCAACTTTTAAAAATTATTAATCAATTTCCT
>PAZP01000021.1 GCA_002715565.1 Flavobacteriales bacterium | reverse complement strand
AAAGTTTGTTAATTTTACAATCCAATTTTTCGGGGTATAGCGTAGCCCGGTTATCGCGCCTGCTTTGGGAGCAGGAGGTCGCAGGTTCGAATCCTGCTACCCCGACATTTTTCTTCACTAAAATCATCGATTTTAAGAAGTAACTCACTGATTTTCAACAACAATTACTTAAAATTTGAAAGTTATTTTAAAAAATAACTTTTTTACCCTTTTTATCTGATTACGTCATCATAATAAAACCTAAACGGTGCAAAATGTGGTGCAAAAAAATTAGGTAAAAATTTTTCTACTTTTTTTACAAGTAAAAAAATATCTCTTTTACATCTGAAAGCCTATATCTTTAAAGATATATTGATTTTGTTTTTAAAGATAACTTATTGATTATCAATTTATTAAATATGTTTTTGTATAGTATTATTTAGTAAATTTGTAAAGATGAAAAAGCAATTATTTGTTAGTTTTTTAGCCCGAAAAACCCTTATTAAAAAAAGCGGTTTAGTGCCCATATACTGTAGAGTTCGATACGACAAGACGAATTCTTCATTTAACACTCATATTGATATCTCTTCTTCTAATTGGGATTCAAAGCGAACAAGAGTAATTGGTAAGAACAAAAAATCATTAAATTTTAAATTAGAAAAGATAAAATTTGATATTATAGATAAATACAATCAACTTTCTAAAACAAATGAGATTATTACTGCTAAAACAATAGTGGATTTCTATAAAAATAAGATGAGTGTATTAAACTCTATTGTAAGTGTATTTAAAAAACATAATAACGATATGGAGTCTCTGATTGGTTTACAGTATGCATATGGTTCATTTAAAAACTATAAAACCACTTTAAAACATCTCGTATGTTACATAAAACAAAAATATAGCACAAGTGATATTTTACTAACTAAAATAAATTATGATTTTATATATAATTTTTCACAATTCATACTTAAAAATACGGAATGTAATCATAATGGTATGATGAAACATATACAGCGTTTTAAGAAGATAACTAACTATTGTATAAAGAATAATTATATAAGCAAAGATCCATTTCTTGGTTTTAAATTGACATTTAAAAAAACCACTCCTGTTTATATAAATAAACAAGAACTATATATACTTGAAAATATAGAGTTAAATGAAAATTTAAATAGAGTTCGAGATATATTTTTATTTGCTTGCTATACTGGGCTTTCATATGTAGATCTATATAATTTAACTATAAAAAATATAGGTGAAGGCAATGATAATTATAAATGGATTTACATAAAACGACATAAAACAAATATACCCTCAAGTATACCATTATTGCCTCCTGCACATGCTATTTTAGAAAAGTATGAAAATGCAGAAAATGAAAAAATATTTCCAATGATTAGCAATCAAAAAACTAATCAATCATTAAAGGAAATTGCCAAACTATGTAAAATCAACAAAAACTTAACTTTTCATTGTGCCAGACATACTTTTGCAACTACCATTACTTTAGGTGATGGTGTTCCATTTGAAACAGTTTCTAAAATGCTGGGACACAACAGTATTAAAACAACTCAAATATATGCTCAAGTTTTAGATTCTAAAATAAGTTCAGATATGACAAAATTACGTCAGAGATATATATAAATTCTTAAAAATGTTGTTGCAATCGAATCGATTCTTATATTTTTGAATATAATTTAATAAAAAATGAATGGCAGCATTAACTAAGCAACAACTACAAACCTTTCTTTGGGAAGGAGCCAATATCTTTAGAGGAAAAATAGATAGTGGAGACTTTAAACATTACATTTTAGGACTACTTTTTTATAAAAGATTAAGTGATGTTTTTGATGAAGAATTTGATAAAATAAAAGAACAAGTAGGTGAGGAATTAGCACAAAACAAAAATTTATACGCAGATGTATTTTTTATTCCTAAGGGCTGTCATTGGAATGATATATTATCTACTTCTAATAATGTTGGAGAAAAAATTAATGATGTATTTACTAAAGTTACTCAGGCGAACTCTCCTAAGTTAGATGGTATCTTAGACAAAATCGATTTTAACGACAAAGATAAATTATCTGATGCTGCCATCAGTGATCTTGTAAATCATTACAATGTTCACAAATTAGGAAATGAGTTTATAGCAGGTGATATGCTTGGTGATGCATATGAATATTTAATTGGAAAATTTGCTGATGATGCTGGTAAGAAAGGAGGAGAATTCTATACTCCACATAAAGTAGTTGAGTTATTAGTTAAAATATTACAGCCCAAAGAAAGAGAGAGCATATATGATCCTGCTTGTGGGTCAGGTGGTATTTTAATTACCGCCGCTCAGTATATAAAAAGCCAAGGACAAGATGCTGAAAAGGTTTTCTTATATGGACAAGAATCTGTGTACAACACATATATTCTTGCTAAGATGAATATGATTTTACACGGATTTAATGACGCTAAGATTGAACGAGGTGATACATTTGAAAATCCTAAACATTTACAAAATGGAGGTTTAATGAAGTTTGATAATGTGATGGCTAATCCTCCTTGGAATTTAGATGATTGGATGCATAGTATTCAAACAGTTAACGGAAAGAAGAAAAAGATTGAGAAGGAAGATCCATTTAATAGATTAGTATATGGTCGTCCTCCCGCAAGTTCAGCAGATTGGGCTTGGATTCAACATATGTACGCCAGTTTAACTCCAAATGGTAAAATTGGAGTAGTAATGGATAACGGAGTACTTTTTAGAGGAAGTAAAGAGGCTAAAGTAAGACAGGCATTTTTAGAATTAGATATTGTTGATGCTGTTATTGGATTACCTGGAAATTTGTTTGCAAATACAGGAAGTCCAGGCTGTATTTTGATTATTGATAAAAATAAGCCCGCTAATAGAAAAGGAAAGGTGTTATTCATTGATGCAAGCAAAGATTATTTAGAAGATAAAGCCCAAAATCATCTAAGAGATGAAGATCTTGAAAAGACTTTAGATACATATAATAAATATATATCAGTTGAGAGATATTGTTCGGTTTGTGATTTAGAAGAAATAAAAGAGAATGATTATAATCTAAACATTTCAAGATATGTAGATACTACTGAGCCCGAAGTGCCTGTAGTAATTGAAGATATCTTAGATGAGTTAAAAGACTTAGAAACAAAGAGAAATGAGTCTGGAGATAAATTAAATGAATATCTCAAAGAGTTAGGTTATTGATGGATACGATTCAAGAAACATATAAGGAAACTAAGATTGGAAAGATTCCAAATGAGTGGGAGGTTGTGAAAATGAAAGAAGTGGCGTCCTTTTCTCAAGGAACTCAAATACCGAATTCTAATTTATTTACAGAAAACGTTGAAAATAAACTTTATAGATATTTATATATAAGTGACTTTTTTACAGACAGAAAAATTTTTTATACCACAGAAAAACGCACTAACTATTTAGTCCTCGAAAGTGATTTGGTAATTGTAAATACAGGTAACACAACAGGTAAGTTACTTACAGGAAAAACCGGAATATTGTGCAACAACGCATTCAAAATAACTATTAACAATGAGTCACTAAGTCAATTATATACTAAACAATACTTAGATTCACATTTTTATAAAAAACAGATAGCCAATATTTTAAATAGTGGAGGACAGCCTCATCTTGGTCATAAAAATATGGGGATGGTTTGGATACCAAAACCTCCTTTATCAGAACAAAAGAAAATAGCAGAAATCCTTTCAACAGTTGATGAGCAGATTTCACTTACTGAGAAGATAATTGAGAAATCAAAAGAACTTAAGAAAGGTTTGATGCAGAAACTCTTTTCAGAAGGAATTGGACATACTGAATTTAAAAAAACTAAAATTGGAAGGATTCCGAAGGATTGGGAAGTTTTAAAAGTTGATGATTTACTAAAAAGAGGTGTAATAAGTTCAATTCAAGATGGAAATCACGGGGGTATTCATCCAAAATCATCTGATTTTGTCACTGAAGGGATTCCTTTTATTATGGCTAATTCTATCACAAAAAACAACAAATTAAAATTAGAAGGAGTAAGTCGAATTTCTGTTGAACAATATCAAACTTTAAGAATCGGATTCGCAGAACCAAAAGATATTTTATTGACTCACAAGGGAACAGTTGGATTAACTGCAATTGTTAATGATTTTCACGGAAGTTTAATGTTGACTCCACAAGTTACTTATTATCGTATTCCAAATGATGATGTTCTTGAAAGGAAATTTTTATATTACTATTTCCAATCTAATATTTTCCAGGAAATAATTGATAGGTATTCAACTCAGTCAACAAGGGCGTACATTGGCATAACAAATCAAAAAAAATTACCTCTAATGTTACCAAATAGTATTTCTGAACAAAAAAAAATAGTAGATATACTATCAGAAGCAGATGCTAAAATAGAGAAAGAAGAAATTAAAAAGAAAAAATTAGAAGAACTTAAAAAAGGTTTAATACAACAGTTACTAACTGGTAAAAAAAGAGTTAAAATATAATGTCATCAGAACTACATAGCGTAGAGATTCCTCTAATTAATACTCTAAAAAAGTTAGGGTGGTCTTACCTTTCTATCGAAGATAATAATTTACTAAGAGGAGAATCTGTTGATGAAATTATTTTAAAGCCAATTTTAATTGAATCATTATTAAAACTTAATGCTCACAAAGGATTAACTGCTGAGCATTGTGAAANNCTNTACAGTAGATTAAATCGNATTGATGATAACGAAGAATTTCATTCTTGGTTAAAAGGAGAGAAATCCTTTAAGCCAAATCAAGAAAGTAAAGCCATTTCAATTGATTTAATAGATAGAGTAAATATAGATAATAATAACTTTTCTGTAACTAATCAATTTGTATGTGCAATTACAAAACCAGAGGATGCTCACAAACATATAAGACCTGATGTAGTGTTATTTGTAAATGGTATCCCTATTTCTGTAATAGAATGTAAATTTTTAGGTACAGAAGGCTCAAATTATATTGAAGGTGTTAAGCAGTTAGATCGTTATCAGAGAACTACGCCTAAGTTATTTTTTTCAAATGTATTTAATGTTTCAACAGACGGTCATAAATTAAAATATGGTGCTACTAAATCTCCTTTAAAATACTATATGGAGTGGAAGTATGATTGTGGTACTCCAAATGATATCAAAGAAAGTAGTGACTTTAGGACTTATGCTGATGAAAATAAAAGAAAATTTAACCCTTACATTGATGTTCAAGTATTCGGATTATTTAATAAAGCCAACTTTATAGACTTAATTACAAATTTTATAGTCTTTGAGACAAGAGATAATCTTACAATAAAGAAGATTGCACGATATCAGCAGTTTCGTGCAGTAAATAAGATTATAGAGAGAGTTCTTAGTGGCCAAATGAAATCTGGTCTTATATGGCATACTCAGGGTAGTGGAAAGTCTTTAACGATGCTATTTGCTGCTTGGAAGTTAAGAACTCTTAATCAACTTAATAATCCAACTATCTTAATTGTTGTTGATAGAGTTGATTTAGATGCTCAGATAACAGAAACATTTGGTGCTGTTAAATTACCTAATACAACAAGAGCATCTTCAATTGGAAGCTTGAGAAAGAAATTACAAGAGGATAGAAGAGAGGTTATTATCAGTACTATATTCAAATTTGATGAAATGGCCGATGTTTTGGTTGAAAGAGAAAATGTCATTATACTAATTGATGAGGCTCACAGAACACAGGAGGGAACTAATTCAGCAGAAATGAGAAGATCCTTACCTAATGCTTTTTTCTTTGGATTTACAGGAACACCAATAGACAAGTCTGATAAGAATACTCATAGAAACTTTGGATATAAACCAGACGGTCAGATTGAGCGATATATGGATCTTTATAATATTAAAGCAGCCATAGATGATGAAGCCACTGTTCCAGTTCACTATCAATTAAGAAATAGAAAATGGCATATTGATGCCGATCAGATGGATGAATTGATAGATTCTGAGTTTGATCATTTGTCGCCGGAAGAAATGGATGTTCTAAAAGATAAGGGATCAAGTTATGGCAAGACATTTATGATGAACCCTAAACGCTTAAGAGCCATTGCTGAAGATATTACAAGTCATTATACTACACATATAGAACCTAATGGCTTTAAGGCTCAAATCGTTGCATTTAATAGAGACGCTTGTGTAATTATTAAAAATCATATTGATGAAATACTTGGTCAAGAATACAGTGATATTGTTTTTAGTGGCGGTCAAAATGATTCTCCTGAACTAAGAAAATATCATAAATCTAAACAAGAAATAAGAGATTGTGTCAATCTATTTAAGAATAAGGACAGTAAGATGAAGTTTATGATTGTTCAAAGTATGTTGTTGACCGGATTTGATGCTCCAAATGAACAAGTTATGTATCTTGATAGGCCTTTAAAAGATCATACACTTCTTCAAGCAATAGCAAGAACTAATAGACCATACCCAAATAAACAGTGTGGTATTATCATTGATTACTGTGGAATATTAAAAAATCTAAATAAAGCATTGAATTTTGATGAAAGTGATATCTCAGATTGTTTAATAGATTTTGATCAGTTAAAAGAGCAGTTACCCAAATTCTTAGAAGACTTTAATGATACATTTAAAGATTGTGAAAATAAATCTCCATTTGCTATCGCTAATTATCTTCAAAAAAATGACAAATTAAGTGAGTTTAAAGAGTCTTATAAAGGTTTGCAAATTTCATATGAAACTCTGGCTCCAGATCCTTTTATTTTATCATATAATAAACAATATGCAGAAGCCACAAAACTTAAATTAATAGTTGATTCTATTTTAAGTCAAGAAAAGCCTGATGTATCTCAGTATTTAGCAAAAACAAGACAAATGATTCAAGAACATATTGTTCTCGGTGAGGTGAGAGAAAATGCACCTGTCTTTGTTGTAGATGATAATTATTTGAAAAGATTAGATGGTACTGCTTTATCAGAAAAAGAAAAGGAGTTAACTCTTGAAAATAGACTACGAACTGTTTTAAGGATAAAAGCAAGTGATTTACCTGTATATAAAACTCTTCAAGAAAGATTAGAAAGAATTATTAATAGAAGAGATGAAGAGGTAGATGATACTTATGCTCTTCTTTGCAGTATAATGAATGATTTAAATGAAGCGCAAAATTTAGAAGAATCATCTGACCTTTCTATGGGGCAAAGAGCAATAAGTCAACTTTTAACTGAAAAACTTGAAAACCAAGAGTTAGTTGAGGTGATAACAAATGAATTAAATACTGTTGTAGTCTCGTACACTAATGATTTTGAAAATTGGCAGCAGAAAGCAACTATAGTTGCGAAAATCAAAAGAGATATTATTTTAAAACTTGCTATGCTTTCAAAAATTCACTCTGCAATTCAAAATCAGAAAATAGATTATTCTAAATTTTCAGAGCAATTAATGAAATATATTATCCAACACTATTAATGGAAAGTCAATTATTAAATATTGAGGGTGTTGATATTACATTATTTAGAAGTAATAGGGCAAGAAGTATAAACATTACAATTAAACCATTTAGTGGAGTTAGAGTATCAGTTCCTCACACTGTAAGTTTTAATAAAGCAAAAGAAGTTGCAAAGCAGAGAATTACTTTGATTAGGTCTCATCTCTCTAAAATGAAAAAAGCAGAAGAGCAATTTACTGTATTTGACTTTGATACTAATTTTCAAACTCGTAATCATACTTTAAATATTAAACTTTCTAATTCAGATAGATTTTCTTCTGTAGTTAGAAATAACAAAATATCTGTTTCTATACCTGAAAATTCAAATACTTCTGATAATGAGGTTCAAACTTATATTAGAAAGGCTATTGAACGTGGTTGGAGAAAGGAGGCGAAGGAATATCTTCCACTGAGAGTTAAAGAATTAGCAGTAGAGCATAATTTTAATTTTAAGAATGTAACAATTAAAAATTCCAAAACAAGATGGGGTAGTTGTTCTTTTGATAATAATATCAATCTTAGTCTTCATCTTATGAGACTTCCTAATTATCTGGTAGATTATGTCATTCTTCACGAATTAGTTCATACTAAGATAAAGAACCATAGTAAAGATTTTTGGCAAATGTTGGATCTTGTTTCTGGAAATGCCAGAAAATTAGATAGAGAAGTAAGACAGTATAGAATACAGATTTATTAATATTATCTGCAATGAGTAGTTTTATTAATTTTGCAGAACTTAAGTAAATTAACATGAAGAAAATACAAGGAACACCTCAAAACATCAAACAACTGTTTTCTGGAATTAAATATAAGATTCATTATTATCAAAGAGAATATCAATGGAAAAGAAAGCAGATTGAAGAATTAGTTGAAGATCTTGTATCTGAGTTTTATAATAACTATAAAGATAAAGATGAATTAAAAAAGGTAGAAAATTATGGTAATTATTTTATGGGGTCAGTTGTTTTAACTGAGGATGATAATGCAATTATTGATGGTCAACAAAGACTTACTTCTATTTCATTATTACTTTTTAGTCTATACCATAGAATAGAAGATATAGATGACAAGCATGAAGTTTTAACATTGTTGTTTTCTAAAAAAAGAGGAGAAAAGTCTTTCAATATAGATGTAGAGGAAAGAAATCCTTGTTTGCTTGCAATAAAAGATAATGTTGAGGATTTTGATTATAATGGTCATTCTGAGTCAGTAAAGTTTATTTGGAATCGTTGGAATGATATAAATGAGTTGATTGATGAAAAATTACACTCTGACCATGTACTTCATTTTAAGGATTGGTTAATTTATAATGTTGATTTTATTAAGATCCTTGCTCAAACAGAACAAGATGCTCATAAAATCTTTGTATCAATGAATGATAGAGGTTTAAGTTTAACACCAACAGAAATGTTAAAAGGCTATCTATTGTCTGAAATAGAGGATGACGAAAAAAGACAAGAGGCAAACAGTGTCTGGAAAACACAAATTCTTAAGTTAAAAGAGTTAGATAAAGATATAGAAAGTGAATTTATTAAAAATTGGTTGAGAGCACAGTATGCAAATAGTATAAGAGAGAGAAAGAGTGGAGCGAAACCTCAAGATTTTGAATATATTGGAACAACTTTCCATAAATGGGTACGTGAGAATCATGAGGAGATTGGACTTAATAATCCTTCAGATTTTGAAAACATTATATTAATTGATTTTAAAAAGTTCTCTGAACTATATATAAGATTACTTCATTTAAGTAAAAACTTAACTGAAGGTTTTGAATATGTTTTTTATAATGCAAACAAAAAGTTTACTCTTCAGTTGCAATTATTGTTAGCGCCATTAAACTCTGATGATTCAAATGAAGAAATAGATAGAAAATTAAAAATAACGTCACTATTTCTTGACATATATTTAATGCGAAGAATATTTTCATTTAATTCTATTGATTATTCTGTTATGTATTATAATATATTTCTTCTTTCAAAAAAGATTAGAAATTTAAACTCTGAATCATTAAAAGTAACATTATTAGAAGAATTGAGAGCGTTTAATTTTAGTTATGATGATATAGATAAATTCCATTTAAATGGTTGGTCAAAAAGATTTATGTTACATATTCTTGCAAGGATTACTCATTTTATTGAAGAAAAAAGTGGTATGGATTCTAAGTTTGACACCTATGTTAATAGAAAACTAAAAAATTCATACGATATAGAACATATTTGGGCAGATCACTACAATCGTCATATAAATGAGTTTGAGAATGAACAGGCCTTTGATGATTGCAGAAATATGTTAGGTGATTTACTAATTCTACCAAAGGATAAAAATAGAAGTTATAATGATATGCCGTACGATCAAAAAGTGGTTCAATATATGTCTGAAAATTTATTGTGTAGTTCATTAAATCATTCATGCTATGAAAATCACCCTAACTTTAACAGATTTATAAAGGAAAATAATCTGAATTTCAAGCCTTACTCTAATTTTTCAAAAGATTCAATCAAAGAAAGACAAACCCTTTATAAGCAAATTTGTATGCTGATATGGAATCATGAATTACTTGAGAAGATATAATTATTTTATAAAATAAGATTTTAACCTGGTAATCATAAATATTTGTTAAGTTTGAAAAGTAAATTGATTAACGGTGCAAAAGGTGGTGCAAATTTTCATTTAATTGTTATGTTTAATCAAGTGATGTGTGTTTAGGTTGTAATCCTGCTACCCCGACTTTTTTCTACTTATTATGCTTAGCATAATACTTCCTTTTTATTTGTATTTCTTTGCTTTATGAAAAAATTACTTTTCAGCTTTTGTACATTAATAATATTTACAAATGTTAGTTATGCTTCTTTTCCTGTTTCTGATACTTTAAAAGTGAAGCAAGATATAGTGCAAAAAGAAGAAATTAAACAATATCATTCTAAGCTTATAAAAATGGGTATTGATCTGAATGATTGCAGATGTGAAAGCTGTAGGGCTAGCATCCCTAAAAAATTAATTGATTATCATAAAATTATTTTTAGGTTTTTTTTATTAACAGGATGTGTAGGTTTGATAATGATGTTGTATGGTATATTGAGTCCACATCCGTTTGATATATTTGTTACTATCTATGGTTCCTATATATTCATTCCTTCAGTGTTAGCATTATTAACAAACTTTTTGATAAAGAGAAAAAAAGTAATTTAGCATTATGAAAAAACTATTTTATAAAATAAGTCTCTACTCAGAAAAGCAGAAAAAATTTCTTAAGTTTGGCTAAGTAGATTGGTTAGTGGTGCAAAAAGTGGTGCAAATTTTGGTTTGAAAGCTTACCGTAATCTAGTGAAATATCTGTTGGTTTTATCCTGCTACTCCGACTTTTTCTTAACAAGTACTTCTTGCATATTTCTTCTAATAGATTTTTGATACTTAAAAGATGTACTTTCTATATTTTTATATATTTAACCTCATTGTTAAATAATCCTAATAAGTTTTGTGAAGAGTTTTATCATATTTTTCTATTATTTAGTTTATAACTTTAACAAGTTGTTTTTCTATAGATGAAGAAAATAATATACATATTGATTTTGTTCCCAAATTTACTTTTTTCACAAGAAAAACAAGCGATTAGAGTTTTTCCTTTTTATATAGGATTTGATCGTCCATTTAGTGAAGATGTTAGTCCGTATTTTGGTTGCACCTTTGGATATGATTTTCAATTTGATGAACATAAATATTTAGATGTTACTTTGAAGCCAAGAATTTTTCTTTTAGATGGTGATAAGTCTGCCTATGAACTCAGAAACTATATAAATTATAAGAGATTTGTAAAAGAAAAATTTTATACTTCATATGGATTGGGATTTCATTATTATAATTCAGATTCGTTTGGACCAGTTGAATATACTGATGGAAATCCAGATAATAATAAAGTTTTTTCAATAGGTCCAAATCTTATTTTTGGTAGAAGATTAGTATTTAATAAATTGTTTTTAGACATTGGTTTAGGATTATCATTTAATTATATGATTTATAATAAAACTAGAATGACAAGAGTGGTAAATGAATCAGCTACTACGCCGTGGGAATATACTACTAGCTTAGTATCTGAAGATAAAATTTCTTATTTTAATCATCTTTTTTCATTGCAGATAGGATATAAGTTTTAATATATTTTTACAGATTTTTTTATTTTTTAATATTATTTCTCAAAATTTATTTTCATTCTATTAAATGTTGTTCAAACTATAATATCAGTTGGATTTAGATGCAAATACTGAAAAGAAATGTTACTTTTAATCCTAAATTTGCTTCTATGTTGAAGAAAGTAATATACATATTGATTTTGCTCCCAAATTTACTTTTGTCACAAACCACAATTAAAATTGACGGTTTTTTTGATGATTGGAATGGAGTTTCAAATACTTATGTTGATGATTCATCTGATTCACAAGGTGTAGATTTATTAAATCTTAGTGTTTGTAATGATAATGAATATCTGTATGTGAAAATAAAACTTGCTGATGAAATTGATTTGACAGAGCAATTTTATAATCCTGCCAAAGTAATGATTAATATTGATGCTGATAATAATAGATTTACAGGATATTCTATAAATAATATAGGCTCAGAATATGGTATAAATTTTTTAGATAAATTCATATTTGATGACTCTGACCCTAATTTCGTTGACACCCTTTCTTTGTATTATTTAGATGTTATTCCATTACCAACATATAGTTCAGATGAATTCGAGATTGCTATTAAGAGATCTTTTTTTTCTGATACTATATGTATTTCAATAAATGAGACAATCGGTAATGACTTTATGCCTGACAATGGATCCATATTTACTTATATTTTTAATAATTGTTCAACACCACCAACATCAGTTTTTGATTTCTCGAAAAACGACTTAAAAAATTTACGTATTATGACTTATAATGTATGGAGTGATGGACTTATTAGTAATAATAGAGTAGATGAGCATAGAAGATTACTTTTAAGTGCTAATGCTGATATTATTACCTATCAAGAGTGCAGAAATACTACTTATAATGACGTTCAGAGTTTTTTAAACACAAGTCCTATATATTATCCATATATTTATCCTGATTTGAATTCTGGTAATCTTACAATATCTAAATATCCTTCTTTACAATCTTGGCAAGTTGCAAATAAGATTGATGCAGAGTTAATAGATTTGCCAGATAGTATTTATTCAACAGATATCTTAATAATTAATGGTCACCCACCATGCTGTTCAAACAATCAGGGTAGACAGGAGAATTTTGATGCATTAATTAAGTTTATACATGATGCAAAAACTTTTGGTGGTATTATAGATTTACCANTTAATACACCAATTTCTTTTTCTGGAGATATGAATTTGGTTGGATANTCCGAACAATATAATACTATAATTAATGGAACTATTTCTGATACTATTTTATTTGGNAATGGTGGATTTCCTGATTGGGATAATACTCCTTTAGAAGATCAAATATGTTATATTAATGATAAAAATATTGCTTATACTTGGGATAAAAGTAATTCTTCAATAGGCGATTACCCTCCTGGACGGTTAGATTTTGTTTTTTTTACTAATAGTGTAATGTCAGTAGATAAATCATTTATTTTATCTACAGAACATATGAGCACTACATTATTAACACAAAATAATTTATTAAGTAATGACACAAAGTTTGCTTCTGATCATTTTCCTATTATAGTTGACTTTATTCTTCCAACTATTACTCAAACAACTATTGAAGATTATAAAAATGTAAAAGAAGAAATACGGATTATAGATTTATTAGGAAGGGATATTGAAGAAAGAAGAAATAATCTTCTCTTTTATATTTATGATGATGGAACAGTTAAGAAAAAAATAGTTGTCGAATAAGATATTATAGATAATATTTTTTTAATAATATTACTCCTTGTTTAATATATTTTGCTTGTTTTTCCATCTTTTTTTTGCAAATTTTTGCATATCAATTATTGTGTCATTTTCATCAGTAATTTCTAAGCCTATTAATGTTTCAATAATATCTTCCATTGTCACAATTCCGGCAAGTCCTCCATATTCATCAACTACTATTGATATGTGTTCTTTTTTTTCTAACATTTTATCCCATAAATTATATAATGTAACGCTTGAAGGTATTGTTAAAACATTACGTTTAAATTTTTTAATTAATATGTTACTATTATTTTGCTCAGATAATTTTTCTAAAACATCTTGTAAGAAAATATAGCCTGTAATTTTTTCATGTTCTTTTGAGTAAGTAGGTATACGAGAAAAATTCAAATATTTTTTATTCTGCTTAAAGTCTTTTAAATTTAAATTTTCATTTATTGAAGTTACAACTACTCTAGGTGTCATAATTTGTGTTACTTTGATTTTTTGAAGATTGAGTATGTTCTGAATAATTTTATTTTCATTTTCAGAAAAGACACCTTCATCAGTACCTATTTCTGCTAGTGCTGCTATTTCTTCTCTACTGGTTGTACTTTCTTTTTTGTTTTGTGAGATTAATTTAGTGATTTTTGTAGATAATATTACAAGTGGATATGTTATGAATAACATAATATTTATAATGTTTAGTGTTAATCTTGCTAAATTTTTCCAGTATCTAGCACCCATTGTTTTAGGAATAATTTCTGTTATAACCAGTATTAGTATAGTAAGTATTGCAGAAACAATACCTAATGAGGCGTCTCCAAATAATTTTGTTGCTTCAGCACCAACTCCTGCAGCTCCAATTGTATGAGCTATAGTATTAAGAGATAAAATAGCTGATAGAGGTTTGTCAATATTTGATTTAAATTTTAAAAATAATTTTGCCCATTTTTCTTTTTCTCTTACCGTAACTAAGAATGATTGAGGTGTTGAAAGTAAAACAGATTCTGTTAGAGAACAAATAAAAGAAACAAATAATGCTAGAAATAAGTAAAAGAATAATGCGCTCATATTTAGATCAAATATAATTTAAATATATATATAATTTTAAAATTAAATATTTTAGTTTAGATTATATTTAAATTAAGCTACAAATTCTATTCATTTAAATGGTAATTTATTTTAAATTACTAAGTAATTCTATAATGCCTTTTTCATTACAATGCATACCGTCGTAAAAATAAGAATTATCAAAATTATTTCTTTTTGGGTCAAATGAACCTACTTTTTTTATATTATTTTTAATAGAAAATTCAGTAATATATTTTTCTGTTTTTAACACATTTTTATAATCTATATTATTATAAATTTCTTTGTAGACAATTGGGTGATAGGGTGAAATAATAAATTTTATTCTTATTTTATTTTGTTTTATATCAAATATAAGCTTTTTAAATAAATCAATTTTTGTTTTAGAAATTTCGTTAAATTTTTCAATTGAATATATATCTCCATTTATATATTCAGAGGCTTGTTTGTCAACTTCTTTTAGCGATAAATCTCTAAATTTTTTTGAATATACTAATGATCCATCATTTAAAATAGTATTGAATTTATTGAATTTATCTTTTGTCGATGTTGGTTCAAATTTAAAACCATATTTAAAAAGTGACATTATTGATTCCTGAAAATATGAAAGTGATAGAATTTGAGTTATATTTTTATTTGATTTTTTAATTTGCTGATCTGATTTATTAAAAAATGAATAATATTCTTTTTTTAAGGTTTTCCATCTTTCTTGGTTGTTATTATCATTGAAGATCCATGGGTCAATACCAAGAATTATACTGTCAGGTAGTAAATCATATGATTTATATAATTGATAAATTGAAATTAAATCTTCAATGCTAGCTCCATTTACTGACGCATTAAATAATTTCACATTAGCGAAATATTCATTTTTAATTAATTTACTTCTACTTGAGCCAATGACTAGAATATTATATTTTTCACTTAGGTTTTCTGCAAATTTCCTATTAAATAACCTATCATCATAATTCATCACATTAGTTATATGGTTGTTATTTTTAATAATATTTATCATTTTTTCGTAGTAATTATTATTAAATAGTTTTGCTGGATCAATTGATATGTTTACTGATATTAATATTATTACAATTAATAAGGATAGTGATATTATTTTTAAAAGAAATTTATTCATATTTAGAATTGAAAATAAATAAATTCATTACTTTGAAAATTACCTAGTATTAATGTAATAAATATAATGATTATGTAAATTATTTGTCTTTTAAAACTACTTTTAACATACTTAATATTTTCAAAACCATATTTTTCTTTTCTACCAAACCACTCAATAATTACAAAGATTAAAATAAGAAGCAAAGTAATTGCTGCATCCTTCATGTTTTGAAATTCGGGCACTGTAAATATTGATTTTGAAAAAATGGTCGCTAGATAGCTAAATGCATGATTAACATTTTCAGCTCTAAAAAATATCCAAGCTAAAATCGTTAATATAAAAGTATTCATCATTGAAAATATCTCATTAATAGTTGGAATATTAGTTTGTTGAGCAACAATATCTGTATTAATTCTATTACGTTTTAATAATAATAAAGGTAAAAAATATAGGGCGTTTAATGCTCCCCAAATGATAAATGTCCAATTTGCACCATGCCAAAATCCGCTCACTAAAAATATTGTAAACGTATTTCTTATTTTCATCCATGTACTTCCTCTACTTCCTCCTAGAGGAATATATAGATAATCTCTAAACCACGTGCTTAGTGATATGTGCCAACGTCTCCAGAACTCCGCAATATCTCTTGAAAAATAAGGTGTGGCAAAGTTTTGTTTTAAATTAAATCCGAAGAGTCTTGATGTTCCAATAGCAATATCTGAGTATCCGGAGAAGTCTCCATATATTTGAAAGGTGAAAAATATAGCTCCAAGAAATAAAGTGCTTCCGTTCATTTCTGCAGAGTTATTAAAAATCATATTTGCAAATTCCGCACAATTATCAGCAATGACGATTTTTTTAAACAGTCCCCATAATATCTGACGCATACCATCAACGGCTTTATGGTATTCAAATATTCTTTTTTTATAAAACTGAGGTAATAGATTTGTTGCTCTTTCTATAGGGCCAGCTACAAGTTGTGGAAAAAAGCAAACAAAAGCAGAGAATGCTATAAAGTCTTTAGTAGGTTCTAATTTCTTTTTATATATATCAATAGTGTAACTTAAAGTTTGGAAGGTATAAAAGCTAATTCCTACTGGAAGAATAATGTTAAGTGAATTTGCATTAACATTCATACCAAATAGACTAAAGGCATTAATAAAGTTTTCTAAAAAGAAATTATAGTATTTAAAGAATCCTAAGAATCCAAGATTTACAGTAATACTTAACCATAGTAATATTTTTCTTTTAGATTGCTTTTCTTCAGTTCTTAGCTTTTGCCCTACAGTATAATCAATAATGGTGCTAAATAAGATAAGTGATAAAAACCTCCAATCCCACCATCCATAAAATACATAGCTAGCAATTACTATTAAAAGATTTTGAAATTTTATATTGTTTTTTGCTATAAACCAATATAAAAAAAACACTATTGGAAGAAATACAGCAAAATCTATTGAATTAAATAACACAATATTTTATTTTACTTTATATTATTAAACTACAATATTATTCTCTAATAAATGTTCCATTGACTGTTTTACCCTTACGATTTTTAATTTCGTCCCATGCAACTTGTAGGCAATCTTTTGGTTCTAATTCAAGTTGATAGCAAAGTATAATTAATGTTACAAAACTATCTCCCAATCCATCAATAATTTCCTTGTTTTTATTTTTAAGAAGTGCGCCAGCTGTTTCTCCAACTTCTTCTAATACTTTTAACATTTGGGCATGGCTGTTTTCTTTTTTTAAAAGATTTTTGTTTTCTGCCCACATTTTTACATTTTTAATTAGTTCATCCATGATTTAATTATTTAAATTTTAATATAAATTTAAAAATATTTTCAACACTTTTAATTAGATACTTAATATTTATAAAATTTATTTTCTTTTAAAGAGATAAAGTAAATTAGTTTCAATGTTAATTTTATTATACTTGTTTTTTTCTTTTTTAAATTCATCTATGTATTCTATATGGAATACATGTTGATCTTTTCTATCTAGACTTATATTTCCATATCTTGAAAAATATCCAGTTAGATTATATATTTTTCTATTACTGCTGATACTTACTGTTGAATTTTTTGGGATTATATCCATAAATAATTTGATATCAGAAATCATATTAAGATCTCTACCTATTTTTTTGTACATGCTTAGAGATAAAATTATGCTTATAGTTAGTAACATAAAACTGCCGATTTTAATTTTTCTATAATTTATTTGGTTGAAATATTTATAAATATTAGGAACAATTAGCAAGCCAAAACCAATACAGAAATATGGTAAAGTAGTTAGTATATAAAATCCACTTTGCTTCATACTTACCATTATTGGTAATACCCCTGAAATTGCTAGTGAAAAAAAGAAATAGATCCATTTTTTATATACTGTTATTATATTATTATTTTTTTTCCAATGTATTACTAGTATGATTGTACTAAGTGAAATAATTGGTAAAATTTCTAGTAATAATTTTTTCACAATAAAAAATCTATTTTCAACTGTTTCAATCTCCTGTATGCTTTTAATTACTTGAATATTGATATAATTAGTTAAACTTTCAATAGCGGTATAGTTAAATAGATACAATAATATTAATGGAATAATTGTAAAGAGAAATAATAATGAGATATTTAATAGCAACTTAAATTTTTTGTCCTTTCTAATAAATATAAATAGCCATAAAAAGATTGAGAGTGGAAATATTCCTGTAAATCCCTTAGTTAAAAACGCAAGGAATATAAATAAACCTGCTAAAAAAATATGTTTAACTTGATTTTCTTTATGGTATTTAAGTGAAAAATATACAGAAGAACAGACAAAAATATTCATAGTATTTTCAAGCATATTATTTGAGCAGCTCCAGCTATTTAAAGGTATAATAATCCAGAAAAAAAGGGGTAGCCAACTGAAATATAAATATTTATTATCTACAATTTCTTTCCATATCAAATGAATAAAAAAACCACATATAATAAATGTAATAAGGGAATATAGTCTTTCAACATAAATACTCTCACCCAGAAAATAAAAAAATATACTTTGTAATCCAATTGCTAATGGTGGATGTTCATGAAAAGATGGAAACAGGGTTTTTGATAAATGAGGATACCAAAATTCACCTAAACCATTTGCTAAATTTTTTGCACAAGATGCATAAAAAAGACCATCCATAAACATGCCGTCAGTCCATAAAGTTGGAGCACATATGCCTAAAAATAATGAGAAAATAATTAAATAGTAATATTTATTATTTATTGCTTTTTTTTGCATTGTTAGATTAAAAAATATTAAGTAAAAATAAATTAAAAATAAAAGTACTTAGCGATTTCGAAATTTAATTACTATATATTTTATATTAAATGTTTTGAAATATTACTTTTTGTAATTTTGACGCCATAATTCTATCTATAACGGTGATCATCAATAAATTATTTTTATCTAACAAATTTTTAGAATATTTAAAGATTAATAAAAGTGTATTAATTTTAATTAAAGCTCAATTTTTTTTACAACTTACTGCTTCAGCATTTTTTTTAATATTAAATATTTATCTTTCTAAAAATAATTTTTCAGATGGAGAAATTGCAAATTTTTTATCTTATAGATTTTTGGCAGTAATAATATTTTCTTATCCATTAGGCTATTTCATTACTTATAGAAAATTAAAACCTTTTTTTGTTATTTCAAGTTTTTTGTTACCTATTGTAGCTATTTCTTTAGTACTGTTGATAAAATTTAATCTCTTTGAATATTTAAAAATTATATTTTTTATTTGGGGATTATTGTTTACAGTTTTTCAAGTTTCAGTTCTTCCATTTATAATGAGATATTCTGAATCTAGCAAAAAAACGTTAGCTATTTCACTAAGTTTTGCGACTCATAGTATTGCAATGTTATTAGTTGGCGTATTAATATTTCTTACATCTAATTTATTTAAAATAGATGAAGGTAGTATACTAATTTTTATATCAAGTGTTAGTCTATGTTCAATTTATTATTCTGCAAGAATAAATGAGCCAAATATAAAAGATAATAATAAAATTACATCCAGAAATTACAATTGGAAATTGATTTTACAATGTATATTGCCTACTTTAGTTATTGCTATAGGTGCTGGATTAACAATACCTTTTATTAATTTATTTTTTTATCATAATTTTCATATCGATTCTTCTGATTTTGCTTTAATTGGTGGTGTGACTAGTTTATTAGTTGCCTTTTCTTCATTACTTGTACCATTTATAAAAGAAAAATTAGGTTTTAAAAAATCAATTATTAACACTCAATTAATTGCTGTTATTGCACTTGTTGCATTATCAACTACAGCATATTACAGTAACTATGATTATATTTTATACTTTGCAATATTCTTTTATATGTTAAGGGCACCTTTAATGAATATGGCTGCACCATTAACATCTGAGTTAACTATGATTTATGTTGGTAAAAATAACCAAGAGATGCTTAGTGCAATAGTTGCTGCTATCTGGAGCGGTAGTTGGTATTTTAGTTCCAAAATTTTTAAATTTTTAATTGAGCAAAATTTCAGTTATTCAGAGATATTTTATATTACTGCCTTTTTATATTTATTGGGAATAATATTATATTATTATCTATTAAAATTATTTTCTAATCATTCAGTAAGCGCTATTTAATTATTAAATATGTTATTTTTGCAAGGTGAAATTATTAGTGATTTTTAGTTTAATTTTTCTCCTAGATTTATATTTTTACTTAGGAGTTTATTCATTGTTTAATAATACTATAACTTCTAATCTATTTAAGTTTTTCTATTGGCTTTCATCACTTATTGTTTATTTGATGATTATTTATGTTATGTTAAATTATGAAAAAAAAACCCCTTCAATTCATTTTAATAATAGTATTTTATATAGCAGCCTAGTTTTTATTTTTTTAATCTCAAAATTTATTGGTATTGTTCCGCTTCTTGTTGACGATATATTAAGATTTGTTAAATATTTTGCTCGTTTTTTTCAGGATTCCGAAAATTATTATGACACTAGTAGGCTTGAATTTTTAAAAAAATCATCCTTGATTGCATCTGGAATTATATTCTCTACTTTTTTAATGGGTATGAAATGGGGTCGATATAATTTTAAAAAGAATTTTCAAGATATTAAAATAGATAAATGGCCTACTTCTTTAAATGGTTTTAAGATTGTACATATTTCTGATTTGCATTTAGGCAGTTTTCAAAAAGTTGAAAAATTGGAATTAGTAGTTGAAATGATAAATGAAGAAAATCCAGATATAGTTGTTTTTACTGGTGATTTAGTAAATAACTATTATTATGAAGCTTTACCTTATGTTAATACATTAAAGAAAATTAAAGCCAGAATCGGTAAATTCTCAATTTTGGGTAACCATGATTATTGTGACTATACTAATTTAAAAAGATCATCAATAGAGTGGAAGAAAAATTTTAACAATTTATTAAAACTTCAAAAGGATGCTGGTTTTGATTTATTATTAAATGAATCAAGATTGATTGATATTAAAAATTATAAATTTAATATTGTAGGTGTTGAGAATTGGGGTGCAGGTAATTTTAATAAAGATGGTGATTTAGATTTATCTATGAATGATGTTAATGATAAAATTCCTACAATATTATTATCTCATGATCCCTCTCATTGGTCTGAAAAGGTATTAAACTCTGATTATAATATTGACTTACAATTATCAGGTCATACGCATGGAATGCAATTTGGTATTGAAATACCAGGTTTTAAATGGAGTCCAGTTAAATATAGATATAGTCAATGGGCGGGTCTTTATAATAAGCATGGTAAACAAATTTATGTTAATAGAGGTGTTGGGCATTTAGGTTATGCTGGTAGAGTAGGTATTATGCCAGATATATCTGTTTTAAAGTTATATTCTAAGATATAATCTTGAAAGTAGTTTCCAAAATATCAAATATATCTGGATTATGGAATTTGAAGGGTATGCCTTTTTATTTAAAATCTGAATTTATAAGTAGCTTTTATAAAAATCATTGTAATTTCAAGCATTTATTTATCTATAGCGATACTTTTCGTATTTATGCTCAAGTTTTTAATCTTCGTATTGATAAAACTTCTAATTATTCTAAAAGTAAAATATTTGTTTATCTACTATCTTTATTAAAGACAGATGTTTTATACCTATCTAATTCTTTTTTTACTAATAGACCTTCTTTTTTTAACATTAATGATAAATTAAATATTAATGAAATTTTATCTGATTATAAATGTAGAACTTTTATGATTGTTATTCCTGATACTTTGATGAGTAATTTTTCAGAAAATTCTAAGAAAAATTTTAAAAGAATAGAGGTTGAAGAAGATATGGTTTTAAGCATACATCCAAAATGGATTAATTTTGATGATTATAAGAATGCACTAAAAACAAAGTATAGGAAAAAAATTAAATTAATCTTGAATAGAAGTTGTGATATAATTGTTAAAGATTTAGGATTGAATGAAATTAAGTTACATTCTAAGGAAATTCAGAAACTCTTTAATCAAGTTGTTGAAAAATCCAGATTCCGAGGTCCTTTTTTTAATACAGAAACATTAATTGATTTGTTTGAAAAACAAATAGTAAAAATATTTGGTTATTATCTAAATGATAAAATTGTTGCATTCTCCTCTGAAATTCATGAAGATGATTGCTTATATTCATATTATGTTGGTTTTGATAAGAAGTTAAATAATAAATATTTTTTATACGGAAGAATTTTAGTTGAAACTATTAAGCATTCAATAGACTCTAATAGAAGTACTATAGTTTTTGGTAGAACTGCGAATGAATATAAAAGTAATTTTGGTGCTAAACCTATTAAGTCATACTTTTATGTTAGAATTCGAAATAATTTTTTGAGTTATTTATTTTTTCCATTTTTAAAATATATAAAAATACCTACATGGAAACAAAGGAATCCGTTTAAGAATAAAAATTAATCTTTATGATTGTAAATAGATTGTCATTTTTTGTATTTTATTATCTCTTTTAATAGTACAAATTATTTCATCACCTGGACTAAATTGAATGATTTGCTCATGTATTTCACTTGTTGAATTTACATCCTTACCATTTATATTTAAAATTACATCATGATCTCTAATTCCAGCTTTTTCGGCTGCACTTCCTTTCAATACTTTTGAAATTAAAACTCCTGATAAATTATCAATTTGTAAATGTTTTTTTATGTCATTTGTGATATCAGTAATATGAATTCCTATATATGCTCTTTTAACAACCCCATGAACCTTTAAATCCTGAAATATTTTCTGTACCATATTTGCAGGAATAGCAAATCCATATCCTGTATAAGAACCAGTATTAGATTGAATAGCTGTATTTATTCCTATTAACTCACCATTTGTATTAACTAATGCTCCACCAGAGTTTCCAGGGTTTATAGCCGCATCTGTTTGTATAAAAGCTTCAATACCCCCATCATTTAGTATATTTATTTTTCTAGATTTTGCACTAATTATTCCTGCAGTTACAGTAGAGTTCAGATTAAATGGATTTCCAACTGCTAAGACCCATTGTCCAATATTTATATTATCAGAATTTGCAAATTTTAAGCTTGGTAAATTTTTAGCTTTTATTTTTATTAGTGCAAGATCAGTGCTTTGATCTTCTCCAATTATTTCTCCAATATATGTTCTTTTATCATTTAAAACAACCTCAATTTCTTTAGCTTCATTAATTACATGCCTATTAGTAATTATATATCCATCGCTTGATATAATTACTCCAGAACCACTACCTGATTTCTCTTGTGGATGATTGAAATATCTGTTCCCATAAAATGGGTCATAATACCTAAATATTTCATTTTTCAGAAACTTTGATTTAATATGAACAACACTTTTGATTGAAATATCTGCAGCTAATTCAAAATTTACATAGTTTTCATTATTAGTCTTACGTATTGGTTTAGATTCATTTATATGTATTGGTTTAGATTCAATTATATGTAATGAAGGATCATTATTTGTTTTAGCATGAATTTTATCTTTAAATAAATTACTTGCAATAAAATAAAGTATTGCACCTAAAATAACATATCCTATTTTATTTATTTTCATATTTTTATTTTTGTTAAATAACGATGTTTAGGTTCTTATATTTTACAAAATTAAATAAAATTGATTTTAAAAATTAATCATAAATCAAATATTAATTCCATTAAAGTTTTTGAATTATTTCAATCCTCTTACATAGTAGAGGCACGTATTTTGAATGCAATTAATTTTCCACCATTGCAGAGAAGTGTTTATGATATTAGAAATTCAAACACTATTTTTTATTCTTATTTAATTAAAGAATTATTTGTTTCAGTAATCGAAATAAAAAAACACAAAAATTATATACATATACAAAGTTTAGTTGTACATCCACATTTTTTTAGAAAAGGGATAGCTTCTAAAATGATTGATTTTATAATTTCTTCTTACAAAACAAAATATTTTACTATTGAAACCGGTGTTGATAATTATCCTGCACGAAATTTATATGAAAAATTGAATTTTCTTGAATTTAAACAATGGGATACAAGTCATGGTATTAGAAAAGTTCAATATAAATTTAATTGTTTGTAAAAGTTTAGTAATTTATTATTTTTGTTTACATGAAAGTTGCTGTTTTATTATCAGGGTGTGGAGTTTATGATGGTTCTGAGATACAAGAATCTGTGTTTACATTACTAGCATTATCAAAAAATAATATCGATTATGTCTGTGTGGCCTCAGACAAAAAAAAACATCATATTATCAATCATACTGATGGAGAAGAAATGAAAGAAGAGCGTAATATGCTGATCGAATCTTCAAGAATTTCTAGAGGGGAAGTAGTCTCTATAGATAAATTAGATGTTGGAAATATTTCTGCTCTTGTTATTCCTGGAGGATTTGGAGTTGCCAAGAATCTTAGTGATTGGGCTTTTAAAGATATTGCATGTACAGTAGATAATGATATTGAAACTCTTATTTTACATTTTCTAAATAATAAGAAACCCATAGTTTCATTATGTATTTCTCCTGTTATTGTTGCTAAAGTTTTTAATTCTTTCTTCAATCAATCATTAAACCTAACATTAGGTTCTAAAAACGAAGATTCTGATTATGATATTATTGAATTACATTCAAATTTAAATAAACTTGGAGTTGCTACACATGATAAAAATTTAGATGAAATTTGTTTTGACAGTAATTTTAATGTTATTTCTGCACCCTGTTATATGCTAAAGGGTAATCCTAATCAAATTTATCTTAATGTTCAAAAAGCAATTGATAAACTTGCTAACCTTTTAAATAGAAATTAATATATGAAAATTACAACTAAAATATGGTTGATTTTATCTTCATTTGGTATTATGTTTGCTGTGTTTTCTTGGATTCAAGATAGTTCATTAATTTCAACTAGTATCTTACAGGGTAACAAAAAAGGTTTTTTTGCTCTAATATCTGGATTATTTCTTTACAAATTTTTGGCTAAGAAAGCCTAAACTTTGTTATTTGCTTAATATCTAATCAATAATATTTTCTTTAATTTTGTAAATTATGAGAATAATTTTATTACTCTTACTGTTTCCATTTATACTTGCCTCACAAGATTGGGTTGATATGATGCAGGATTCAAGAAATAATTTTTATGATATTCAACAAGAATTTAATGATTATTGGAGACAAAGACCAATTGAAAAGGGTAAAGGATGGAAGCAATTTAAAAGATGGGAAAATTTCATGCAACAAAGAGTTTTTCCAGATGGCATTATGTATCCTGAAATTCTTTTTAACGAATCGCAAAATTTATCAAGTGTTAACCAATTTAATATGCTACCTCCAAATGTGTGGTCTCAGGTAGGACCAGTTAATGTTCCATTAGAGTCAAATGGTAGAAAAAGGGGTATTGGTCGATTAAATACAATAGCATTTCATCCTACTAATCAAAATATATTGTATGTTGGTTCTCCAGCTGGCGGATTTTGGAAATCTACTAACGGTGGTCAAACATGGATTACCACAACTGATTTTCTTACTAATTTAGGAGTTTCTGATATTGCTATTAACCCTACTAATCCTGATGAAATTTTTATAATAACTGGAGATAGAGATGCTGGAGATACATACTCTTACGGTTTAATGAAATCTAATGATGGAGGTTTAACTTTTAATCCCACAGCTTTATCATTTAATATCACATCCTATTATAGAGGTAATCGTGTTTTAATTGATCCCAATAATTCTAATATAATTATTGTAGCAACAAGTAATGGTATTTATCGTTCAACTGATGCTGGAAATTCATTTTCTCATACTTTTCCTTCAATTAACATGACTGATATTGAGTTTCATACTTCAAATTCAAATATTGTATATGGTGCTTCTAAAGGTAATACATCTATATATAAATCAGTGGATAATGGTATTAATTGGACTGTATCTGGTAATGGCCTTCCTTCTACAGGAAGTGTTGTGAGAGCTTGTGTTGCAGTTACTAATGATAATCCATCAGTTGTTTATGCTTTATTTGGTAACAATAGTAATGGATTTTATGGTGTTTATAAATCCTCTGATGAAGGCGCAAATTGGTCCTTGCAATCTAACTCTCCAAATTTACTTGGCTGGTCAACTACTGGTTCCGATAATGGAGGTCAGGCTTGGTATGATTTAGCTTTTGCTTGTGATCCAAATAATGAAAATATATTATTTGTTGGGGGTGTCAATTGTTGGAAATCTACAAATTCAGGTCAAAGTTGGAACTTAAATACTCATTGGTATGGTGGTGGAGGTGCAAACTATATGCATGCAGATGAACATATGCTAAAATATAATTCATTAAATAGTAAACTATATTCTGCTAATGATGGAGGATTGTATGTTTCTGAAGACAATGGAAATAACTGGACTGATATATCTGATGGATTAGAAATAACTCAATTTTATAGTTTAGGAGTATCTCAAACAGTACAAGATATGGTGATAACGGGTTCTCAGGATAATGGAACCTTTTTAAGAACAGGAAATAATTGGGATGCCATTATTGGAGGTGATGGAATGGAATGTATTATTGATCCAACTAATTCTAATATTATGTATGGAGCTTTATATTACGGAGATATTAGAAAATCTGTTAACGGAGGTAATAGTTTCTCAAGTATTGGACCAAGCAATAATGGTGCATGGGAAACACCATATGTTATTAATCATAATAATACTAATGTTTTGTATGCAGGATATGATGAATTATACAAAACTATAAATGGTGGAAATAGTTGGAGTATAATTACCAATAATGAAACAAATGGAGGTAAAATAGATGAGATAGCACTCTCTAAATCAAATCAAAATGTTATATATTTTTCTGATGGACCAAATATTTTTAGAACTATTAATGATGGTGCTAGTTGGACAAATATTACCAACAATCTACCATATAAAACAATAAGTTATATTACTGTCCATCCAACTAATCCTGATAAAGTATGGATTACATTTTCAGGATACACTGCAGGTCAAAAGGTTTATTTTTCTTCAAATGGAGGATTAAACTGGCAAAATATTTCAGGTACTTTACCAAATATACCTGCTAATACGATAGTTTTAGATGAAAACAGCAATTTAGAAACATTATATATTGGAACTGATTTAGGGGTATTTACGAAAGACTCAACTGTAAATGATTGGTCTAGTTTTAATAATAATAGTTTACCAAATGTTATTGTTACAGAATTAGAGATTCAATACCAATCTAATAAATTAATTGCCGCAACTTATGGAAGAGGTTTATGGAGTATAGATTTATTAATTACATCACCACCAACAGCTAGTTTCTTCTCCTCAGATTCAATTTTTTGTAATGTCCCAGCAACTGTTGATTTTACAAATACATCTTTTTATTCAAATTCTTATTACTGGGATTTTGGTGATGGCAATACAAGTTTATCAACTAATCCTACTCATACATATTCTAATTTTGGAACATATACAGTTAAATTAATTTCATCAGGTCCTTTAGGAGTTGATTCTATTATTGCACAATCATTAATTAATATTGATGCAAATAATCCCTGTATTATTGTTCTTCCCCCTAGTGGTCCAGGAGTGACTCAAACTGCATGTAATGGAACATTATATGATGTTGGTGGTCCTAATTCAAATTATTATGATAATAATGATTCATGGATAACTATCCAGCCAATAGGAAGTAATCAAATAACTTTAAACTTTACAGATTTTGATATTGAAGCACCATCTTCTTCCACAAATTGTAATTGGGACTATTTAGAAATTTTTGATGGGAATTCATTAAGCTCTCCTTCTTTAGGGCAATTTTGTAATGTTTTGACCGGAAGTCCAGGAACAATTTCTTCTTCCAGCGGTGCTATTACGATATTATTACATGCTGATCAGGCTGTAAATGGAAGAGGTTTTGCATTGAATTGGACATGTACATTCCCTTCAACAGCTCCATCAACATCTTTTTTGTCTTCAGATACTCTTAGTTGTAATGGAATAGTGAGCTTTACTGATGTTTCTTCAAACGGTCCAACTCAATGGCTATGGGATTTTGGTGATGGTAATACTTCTAATTTACAGAATCCTACACATAATTACAATACTGGTGGTGAATATACTGTTACCTTAACAACTTCTAATAATTTTGGTTCAGATACTTTTTCAATTCAAAATTATATTACAGTTTTAGAATCAAACCTTTCATTAATTTCTGATACATCATGTGGACCTTCATCATTAACACTACAAGCTAACACTAGCTCTAATTTAATTGATTGGTATTCTGATAGTAATTTGCAAAACTTTGTTGGTAGTGGAAATATTTTTATAACTCCAATTTTGAATACTACTACAACTTACTTTGCTCAAAGTAAGTTTATTTTTCCATCAATTTTTGGTGCTCCTAATGATAACACATTTGGTTCAGGAAGCTATTATCAGGGTGACAGACATCTTATATTTGATAACTATTTTGATTCTAAATTAATTTCTGTTTTAGTTTACTCTAATTCATCTGGGAATAGAACAATAGAATTAAGAAACAGTAGTAATGCTATTTTACAGGATACTACAATATATATCCCTTATTCTCCAAATGGAATAAGATTATACCTGAATTTTGATTTACCTATTCAAAATAACTTACAACTTGGAATTAGTGCTCCTAACTCTGATCTTTATAGAAATTCTTCTGGAGCTATATTTCCTTATAACATTTCTAATATTATTTCTATTACTGGAACTAATGCTCCTGCAGGTTATTATTATTTCTTTTATGATTGGGAAATTGAAAAAGATGAATGTGTTTCAAATATATCTAGTGTTAGTGCAGTTATAAATAATTCATTTACTTTAACTCAAAATTTAGATATATGTTTTGGTGATACAGTATTTGTTGGTAATAATTTTTATACAGTATCAGGAAATTATATCGATACCATATCTTTACTTAATGGATGTGACAGTATCATTTTCTCTAATATTAATTTTAACTCTACCATTGGCTGTACTAATCCTTCATCATTAAATTTTAACCCGTTAGCATGTTTAGATGATGGTAGTTGTATTTCTATTATTTATGGTTGTATAGATCCACTTGCTTTAAATTATTCTCCAGCAGCAAATACCTCTGACCCAAATAATCCGTGT
>PAZP01000020.1 GCA_002715565.1 Flavobacteriales bacterium | reverse complement strand
TCAGGAACTGCTCAAAAATTGGTACTTAATATGATTTCTACTTCTGTTATGATAAAGTTAGGAAGAGTTAAAGGAAATAAAATGGTAGATATGCAATTATCAAACAACAAACTTTTAGATAGAGGGATTAAAATGATAATGATTGAAAAGGATTTAGATTATAAGAGTGCAAGCAATTTATTAAAGGAATATGGCTCAGTTAGAGATGTTATTGAAAAGCACAATGAATAAAGATAAATTATTAAAAGGCTGTATTTGGATTTCATTATTTATTTTAACATTAGCAATATCTGCTGTGCTTATTTTTGCTGGATTTAATAACGTTAAATATGATGACTATAAAGTATTAATTATCGGCTTATCACTTTTGCCTTTTATGTTTTACTGTGCATTCAGAGGAATTAGAATAATTTTATCTGCTATTTTCGAATAGCTTTTATCATTTCTCTTTTTCCAGGAGGACCATCTAATGATATTACTTGATATCCTATCTCTTTGAGATTTCTTTTGAATTTGCCTTGTGCACAATAAGTAACTAGAAAGCCATTATTTTTTAATAGAAAAAAAATTTTTCTTAAGATATCAGGTTTCCATAATTCTGGTTGTTTTTTTGGTGAAAATGCATCAAAATAAACTAAATCATATTTTTTCTCAGCATTAAACATTTGAATTGATTTTTTAATTTTTTTTAAAATAAAAAAATCATCTATTTTCTTTTCTTCATTCCATTTGATATTATGTAATTCTAAAAATATTTGCTTTTCCATTCCAAGTATTTTGTGGTAATTTAGTATGTTATACATATTTTGAGATATTGGATATGGTTCTAAGGTATGATAATTTATATTAATATTATTTTTTTTTGATTCTTTTAATGTTAGGAGAGTATTTAACCCTGTTCCAAATCCTATTTCTAGTATTGCTATTTCATCTTTATTTAATGAAAGCAGCCCATTTTTTAAAAAAACATGTTTAGCTTCTTTGATTGCTCCATGTTTTGAGTGATATGATTCCTTCATTTTAACATCAAATAAGGAGAATGAACCATCATTAGTTTTTATAACTTTATACATTATAAAGTAAATTTATTTTTAATTATTGAAGATAATAGTTTAATCTGTAATATCAGAAATCACAAAATTTATTGAATTAACTTTAATCAAGGTTGTACCATCAATTTCAATATTATCACCTTCTTTATAAGTAGTTAAACCTTTTGCGGTTGGAGGCATACTCATTATAGATAATTTTGTTGGAGTATTGAAAATTAATTTTCCATTTTTTGAATAGAAGTTAAAAGCTCCATCATGCTTATTTTCAAGCGTGAAATAAAAACTTTTAAATAATATTTTATCACCTATTTTTATATTTTTAGTTATCATATCATCTAAAGAAACATTCTGACCTGAATTTGTAGTTAATTCTGGATTTTTTGATGTGACATTAAAACTTTTAATATTATTTTTATGAGAGTTTTTATATGTGTTTTTTTCTGATTTATTTGTACAAGCGTTAAATAAAATAGGAATAGAAAGTATTAAAAGTAGTATTTTTTTCATTATTAAGAAATTGTTATATGCAAACATAGGGTTTTTTTATAGTAATATTTATACATCTATACACTTGAGCAACATATTTTTTGTTTTATTATACATACTACATAATGAAGCAGGAATAAATAATTTACTATGTTTTTTGTAAATTTGCCATCCTTTATTTGGATATAATGATAATTAATAGAATAAAAGAATCTAAAATTCATAATATAGACTTTGGTAAACTACCTTTTGGAAAAGTTTTTTCTGATCATATGCTGATATGTCAATATAAATCAGGAAAATGGCATACTCCTGAAATAAGACCATACGGGACATTAAGTATTTCTGCAGGCACACAAGTTTTACATTATGGTCAATCTGTTTTTGAAGGAATGAAAGCATTTAAGAGTGATGCTGGAGAATTATTGCTTTTCAGATATATGGATAATTACCGTAGATTGAATCAATCAGCTACACGTTTATCAATACCTGTAATATCTGAAAATATTTTTAAAACTGGTTTAAAAGAACTTTTAAATCTTGATTCAGATTGGTGTAATAAAGAAGATGGTTATGCATTGTATATACGTCCTTTTATTTTCGCTTCAGGAGAATGTATTAAAGCATCTGCTTCAACTGAATATACATTTGTGATTATTACTTCTCCTTCAACAGTATATTACCCTAAAGCTATAGATGTTATTATTGAAGAACATTATAGCAGGGCTAGTAGGGGGGGTGTTGGTTTTGCAAAAGCAGCGGGTAATTATGCTTCTTCATTTTATCCAACTAAACAAGCAAACCGAAAAGGTTTTACTCAGATTATATGGACTGATGCTAAAGAACATAGATATATAGAAGAATCTGGAACTATGAATATTTGGTTTAGAATAGGAAATAAATTAGTTACACCAGAGCTTTCAGATAGTATTTTGGATGGAATTACTAGAAGAAGTATAATTTCTCTTGCTAAAAAAAGAGGTATTGAAGTTGAAGAAAGAAAGATATTAGTTAAAGAAATCTTAGATGCCTATCATCAAAATAACTTAAATGAGTGTTTTGGAACAGGTACAGCTGTTACAGTAAGTCCTATCGATTCTATTACTTTCAATAGTATTAGAATGGTAATGGCACAAAAAGGTGAATCTATAGCTTTAAAATTAAAAAAAGATTTACAGGACATTCAAAAGGGTAGAATAGAAGATACTTTTAATTGGGTGACTTTCTTAAAAGAAATTTAATTTTTTTTTAAGTACATCTTGTAATGCATAATATTTGCTTCTTCAAAAATTTCACCTTCTTTTATGAACCCTGCTTTTTCATAGAACTGAATTACCTCTACTTGTGCATGCATATAGATTTTTCCTTTATAATTTTTTAAATCTTCTAACATTTCATTTAGAATCATATGTCCGTATCCCATTTTTCTTTCTTCTTTTAGAACCGCAAACCTTTCCAATTTATAACCTTCATTAGTTTTTCGATATCTTGCAGTTGCAACAGGTTTTTTATTTTTATATAGAAGAAAGTGTGTGCAAATCTCTTCAAATTCATACTCTAAATCTTGTGGACAATTTTGTCCAATTACAAATACTTGATGTCTAATTTTGAAAGCTTCATCTCTCAATTTTTTATTGTTAAATGAAAATTTTTTGATTTCAACCATTTCATCAATATTATTTGTAGTAAAATTATGTATTTTTGTTAAAAAACATATAATCATGAAAAAAATTCTTAATTTATTATTTGTTTGTGCTGTATCTTTATCACTAACTGCTAACATGCATACTAATGATGTTAAAGTAAATAATGCTAAATCAAAAATACAATGGACAGGATCCAAAATAACAGGATCTTCTCATACAGGAACTATTAAGATTAAATCAGGTATGCTTACTTTTGATCATGGTAAATTAGTTGGAGGAGAATTCACTATTGATATGAATACAATAGAATGTACAGATATTGAATCTCCTAAAAAAAGAGGTTATTTGGTTGATCATTTAAAGAATGAAGATTTTTTTAATGTTGAAAAGTACACAACAGCTAGATTAGTTATCTTAAAGGTGAAAATGATGCCTGACAATTTGTATAGGATGACAGCAAATTTAACAATTAAAGATATAACACATCAAATTATATTTACTTCAAATCTTACTACTGAAGGTAAACATTTTGAGGCATCAGCTAATATTAAGATCGATAGAACAAAGTGGGATGTTGTTTATAAATCAGGAAGCATTTTTAAGGAACTTGGCGACAAAGCTATTAATGATGAAATTATTTTTGATGTTACGTTAACATCAAATTAATTGATGTATTATTTTATTAGTATTTGTATTATTTTTTCATATTTAATAGCTATTTATCAAAGGAATCGTGGATATAATTTTACTCCTTCATTCATTAAGTCAATTATTGCTATGATAGGAATATCTGCAATTATTTGGAAAATAATTTATTCTTAATATTTTTTGCTAATAATTTTGCGGATGATTTATTATTTCTAAACCATAGCTCAGGTTCTATCAATTCTAACTCACTAAGAGATATTTTATTATTATTGTCATAAATTAGGTCTACTCTTGCATACATAGGCATTTGTATACATTTATTAATGCATTTTTCCGCAAATTTTATTTCATTTTTATTTGGATCATATCTTTCAACCTTGCCACCATGATCATCTTGCACTCTAAAATCCCCTTTTTTTGCTATCTTTTTAACAGCATGAGTATATATTCCATTAATTACAATTAATGAAATTTCTCCTTTTATGATTATACTATTTAAGAATTCTTGAAACAACATACATTCATTTTTAACAAGTTCTTTAAATATATTTTCAAACTTTTTGTAATTATTAGAGGATATTCGGTATGTATGTCTTGCAGCCCCAGAAACTGCGGGTTTTATAACCGCTTCTTTCCAATTTGTTCTTTTAAACAGATTTTTTAATGTTTGATGTTTATTTTTTTCTATAAATATTGTAGGGGCTATGTTAATTCCTTTATCTGATAATTCTTTTAAATATTTTTTATCTACGTTCCATTTAATAATTTCAGCAGTATTAATGAATTTAGTTTTGTTTTTTGTTTCTTCAATCCAATTAAAGAATTCTTCATATCTGTTAAAATAATCCCATGTAGTTCTAAAGATGGCATATTTTGTATTTGACCAAATAAATGACTTATCTGACCAATCTTTTTTACAGACATTTAGGTCTAAATTAGATAATTCATCTAGTAGTATTTGATCTTCTAATAATACTTGTTTTATATACCAATCTTTTTTTTTTGGATTAATATATTTGTGTTCAGTTAGTATGACAATATCATATAACATAAGTTGAATAGTCTATCTAATATGTTTAGTGATTTTATCACTTAAAGGATTTGTTATTGAGTAAAAATAATTAATTAGCTCTCCATTAGTGTCTACTAGATATTTTTGAAAATTCCATTTGACAGATGAATTTACTTTTCCATTTTTACTTTTTGAGCATAGCCATTGATAAAGTGGATGTTTTTCATCTCCTTTTACCTTGATTTTTTCAGTAAGTAAAAAGCTTACTCCGTAATTTTTTTCACAGAACTCAATAATTTCATTATTATCTCCAGGCTCTTGTCCCCCAAATTGATTACATGGAACACCTATAACTATTAATTTATCATTATATGTTTTATGTAATGATTCAAGTTCTTTGTATTGTGATGTAAAACCACACTTTGAGGCTACATTTACAAATAATATATATTTTCCTTTATATATATTGAGATTTATGTTTTTTCCGTCTATACTTTTAATATTGATATCATATATTGTTTCTTGAGCATTAGTATGTATTGTCATAAATAGATAGAGAATTATAGTTATATATTTCATTTATTATTTCATTTATTTTAAGATAACGCCTTTTTTTATATAATTATTTTCTAGATTCTTTTTTAATTTGATTTTTGATGTATTATTTTTTCTTCCTAATATATCTAAACTTATTATGTTATATTTTTTTGTTTCATTATTATCATCAATATTTGTTATATTAATAGGAGATAATTGAATATTTTCTACATTAGTGTTTTTATTTAAAATGGAAGTGTTAATCGTTTTACTCTTATATCCCACTTTACTAAATGTAACATTGTAATTTCCTTGATATAAATATCTATGATAATTACCAATAGGAAGTGAAGAATAAATGTGTGAACTATCTACATCATGGCCATAAATCTCTACCTTCGCTTTTAAAGGTTCGCCTGAAATGCTATCAGTAATAATTCCTCTCAATCCATAAAGAGCTTGTTGCATGTAATTTAGTAGTGATGGATAATTAGCATTCCATAAATCAGGAAGATCATTTGGGTTTGGAGTTTTATCATCAGATAATTCTAATGTAAANTCTCTACATTTTTTAAAATAGTTCATATAATCTTGTCTNCCTCCATCAACTTCATACCANTCATGTCCATTTGTTATGCCATTATTTAATGAATTAAAATATCCTGCACTACTATTTGCTTGGCATGANTCTGCGTACTCATTTGAAACATAAACCCACCAGTTATTATCTGCAGTTAAATTNCTCCAAGTATCCCATGGGTAATTACATACTTCTGTCCCCCCATGCATATTTGCAGCTAAAGAAAAGTTGATTGTATCTGCGAGTCCCATAAAGATAAGTGTTTCTTCTTGCCATAAATTTCCATCTGGATTAGGTCCATCTTCAGGATCTGGATAATTTCTGTTTAAATCTATCCAATTTGCATTATTTCTTGTTGCACCCCATACATTTTGATTTCCTCCTGCATATGCTCCGTCTGGATTTGCTAGAGGATTAATCCAAATATCAATTTCATTTACTAAATTGGTTAATCTTGGGTTATTATTATAACCTTTTAAAAGATAATCTATTAATCTTAAGCTTAGAATATATCCTGCTAATTCATCTCCATGCATTGAAGAAGTATATAAAAATGATGGTTCATTTTCTTTTACTCCAACATTATCTGAAATTTGAACAATAAGTATTTCTCTTCCAGAATTTAATGTTCCTAAGCTATGAACTTTACATATATCAGGAAACGAATCTGCAAATGCTTGCATCATTTGAGTATACTCACTATATGTGGGGTAATAATCCCAGTTATTTTTAGAATTATTTGCGTATTTTATTACTCTATGTTTAATCAATTTGTATGGTATATTTTGTTTGATAAAATTTAAAAATTCTTTTTTATTAGCATATGCATAAGCTGTATCAAAAGTTATTTTATGATCTAAGGATATAATTTTAGATAATTTATTTAACTGGTTTTTATTTTCATATTTAAAACAGAAATATACTTCACCTCTTTCAAGAAATAAATTCTCTATATCATTTAAATTTTGTGAAATACTCAAAAAAGGTGTTATTAATATTAATATTATGTAATTTATTTTTCGCATTTGTTTAATATTTCTTTAACAGCATTTTTATGAATTGTAAAAGTCATCATTTTTAATTTTACATAGTCTTCGTGATAAAAATAATATCCTTTAAATTTACCGTTTCTAGATCCAGAACCACTATCTTTAATTAAAAACCACCATTCTCCATTTTTATCAATTTTGTAACCAATTAGATGTATTGCATGATCATCGGTAGTTGTTTTATTTGAAAATCTAAATTGTCGTGCATTTTCGTCAATATATTTAGAAGGTATATCATAAGATGGAATCATTGCCACATCATATTTAGAAGAATAACCAGATTCTGAAACATCACCTCCAATAGACATAGAATAACCATTTTTAATTGAATTTTTTATTGTTTTCATGAAATTATCTAACGGAATGTTATAGTAATCATCACTTCTCCACCAATTATCAGGCACTTTATATTCTTCTTGAGACCAATAAGGTTTTTCCATAAGACTCATAAAATCAACGTAATTGTCTGGATTTATTTTAGTTACATTTTTTAAAAAAGATAAAGCTGTGTATTTTTTACCTTTATATATAAATGAATTTGGAGGTTCACCCATGTAATGATTTAAAATATTTTTAATATTATCTATTATTGTATTTTCATCCCAGAAATTTATTTCTTTACAATTTTTTAAATAGGATTTCATTTCAGAAAACATTTTTTCATGATTATAAAAGGGTTGGTCTTGAGGTTTACCTTCATATGCTTCAAATGGAACAATCCCATATATTTTCATCATTCTTTGAACAGCATTAGTCTCAGAACCTTGTCCAAAGTGGGAAGCTCCTCTAGTTTTAATATATTCTCTTACTTTTTCAATATATTCAAAGTAAACTGGGTATAATTCAGATAAATCTATGGCCTTTTTACTAATTCTATATATTTCACTTTCAAAAAAAGATATTGTTGAAAAGCACCAACAAGTTCCAGTATTTCCTTGAGAAATAGGCTCATTATACTCCACAATTTTAAATTCTTCTAAACTTTTTGGGATATCTTTATTTGAATAATCCAATTTAAAAGATTTCGATGGTTTTTTGTCTTTTTGTTCATATTTTTCACTTTCACTAGTAATTTTTGAGTAAAATTCATTTGATTTTTTTTGAAATTTTCCTTTATCTTGAGCTAAGGTATTTAATGTGATAAGTAATAATAAAATAGGAATTCTCATGTTATAATTTTAAATAATTAAAATGTAGATATCTACATATTTCTTCTATATTGACCACCTACATCAAAAAGAGCATTTGTTATTTGACCTAATGAACATATTTTAGTTACTTCCATAAGTTTTTCAAAAATATTTCCATTTTGTATTGCAATTTCTTTAATTTCTTCAATCATTTTTTCTGCTTGTTTTTTGTTTCCTTTTTGTAGATTATTAACCATATTAATTTGAAACTTTTTTTCTTTTTCAGTTGATCTTATCACTTCTTGAGGAATAATTGTTGGTGAACCTTTTTTATTTAAGAATGTATTAACACCTATTATAGGATATTCACCAGTATGTTTTAGATTTTCATAATACATACTTTCTTCTTGTATTTTACTTCTTTGATACATTGTTTCCATAGCTCCTAGTACACCTCCTCTTTCTGTAATTCTATCAAATTCTTGTAGCACAGCCTCTTCAACTAAATTTGTAAGTTCTTCAATAATAAATGACCCTTGAAGTGGGTTTTCATTTTTAGCAAGTCCTAATTCTTTATTTATTATTAACTGTATTGCCATTGCTCTTCTTACTGATTCTTCTGTAGGAGTAGTTATAGCTTCATCATATGCGTTTGTGTGAAGTGAATTACAATTATCATATATTGCATAAAGTGCTTGTAAGGTTGTTCTAATATCATTAAAATCTATTTCTTGAGCATGTAGTGATCTACCTGAAGTTTGAATATGATATTTTAACATTTGAGCTCTTTTACTAGCGCCATATTTTAACTTCATTGCTTTTGCCCAAATTCTTCTAGCAACTCTTCCAATCACTGCATATTCTGGATCTACACCATTACTGAAAAAGAATGATAGATTTGGTCCAAAATCATCAATTTTCATCCCTCTACTTAAATAGTATTCTACATATGTAAAACCATTAGCCAGTGTGAAAGCTAATTGAGTTATTGGATTTGCGCCCGCTTCAGCAATATGATAACCAGAAATTGAAACTGAATAAAAATTACGAATACCATTCTTTATAAAATATTCTTGCACATCCCCCATCATTCTTAATGCAAATTCAGTAGAAAAAATACAGGTATTTTGCGCTTGATCTTCTTTTAGTATATCAGCCTGAACAGTTCCTCTAACTATTTTTAATGTTTCTTCTTTAATTTCTTTGTATACCTTTTTTGGTAATACTTCATCTCCAGTTACACCAAGTAAAAATAATCCTAAGCCATTGTTTCCTTCAGGAAGAGTTTCTTGATATTGAGGTCTATTTATTTTTTTCTTTTTATATATTTCATCAATTATTTTTTGCGTTTCTTTTTCAAGCTTATTTTTAAAAATGTATTTTTCACATTCTTGATCGATAGCTGCGTTCATAAAAAAAGCTAGAATCATAGGAGCAGGTCCGTTTATGGTCATACTNACNGATGTCATATTATGTGTTAAATCAAATCCTGAATATAATTTTTTAATNTCATCTAAACAACAGATAGATACACCTGCATTTCCAATTTTNCCGTATATATCTGGTCTTTTTGCTGGGTCATTACCATAGAGTGTTACAGAGTCAAATGCTGTTGAAAGTCTTTTNGCTTTTAATCCTAAACTTACTAGATGAAATCTTTTGTTTGTTCTTTCAGGACCACCTTCGCCAGCAAACATTCTAGTTGGATCTTCACCTTCTCTTTTAAAAGGAAATAATCCTGATGTATATGGGAATTTTCCTGGAACATTTTCTTGTAATTGCCATTTTAATATATCACCCCACCCATCGTATTTTGGAAGAGAAACTTTTGGTATATTAGATCCAGATAATGAATTTGAATGTGTGTCGATAGTTAGTTTTTTATTTCTAACACTATACTCATATAATTTTGATTTATATTTTTTAATATTCTCTTTCCATTCTTCAATTAAAGATAAATTATCTAAAGTTATTATTTTTCTTAGATCCTTTATTTTTTCATTTATTTCTTTTTCTAAATTTTTAGAGCAATTAGTTAATATATTTAATGTTTTTTCAAGTGAGTATAGATTTTGGGCAATTTCTTTTTGATTATCAACCCATTTATCATATTCTCTGTTACTTTCAGCAATTTCTGAAAGATATCTAACTCTTTTTGAAGGAATAACAACTGTTTTTTCACTTAATTTATCAGATATTTTAAAAGAAGAATTAAATTCTCCTAATTCCTTTTCTGCTAATATATTTATGATAGCTTTATATAACGAGTTAGTGCCAGGATCATTAAATTGAGATGCAATTGTACCAAAAACTGGCATTTTTTCAACAGATGTTGAAAATAAGTTATTATTTCTTTGGTATTGTTTTTTAACATCTTTTAGTGCATCTAGGCTTCCTTTTTTATCAAATTTATTTATTGAAATTAAATCAGCAAAATCAAGCATGTCTATCTTTTCTAATTGTGTAGCTGCTCCATATTCAGGAGTCATGACATATAAAGATACATCTGAATGTTCTAGTATTTCAGTGTCAGATTGTCCTATTCCAGATGTTTCTAAAATTATTAAATCAAAATTTGCAACCTTAAGTACATTTAATGCTTCATTTACATGTGCAGATAAAGCTAAGTTAGCTTGTCTTGTTGCTAATGACCGCATATATACATTTTTAGCTTTGATAGAGTTCATTCTGATTCGGTCACCTAACAAAGCCCCTCCAGTTTTCCTTTTGGACGGATCAACAGATATAATACCAATTTTCTGTTTTGGAAAATCAATAATAAATCTTCTTACTAATTCATCTACTAGAGAAGATTTTCCAGCACCACCTGTACCTGTAATACCCAAAACAGGTTTTTTTGATTTATTTGCAATAGATCTTATCTCTTTTAATAATTTTCCATGTTTTTTTGGATAGTTCTCAAATGCTGATATATATCTAGCAATAATATTATCACTTTGATGCGTTAAGTCTTTTAAATCATTATTTATAATAGAGCCTATTTGAAAATCAGATTTTTTCACCAAATCATTTATCATTCCTTGCAAGCCCATTTTTCTACCGTCATCTGGATGATATATTTTACATATTCCGTAGTTTTCAAGTTCTTTTATTTCGTCTGGTAAAATTGTTCCCCCTCCTCCTGCAAATATCTTTATATGATTAGCATTTTTTTTATTTAATAAATCATACATGTATTTTAAATATTCTGTATGACCTCCCTGGTAAGATGTTATTGCAATAGCATTTACATCTTCTTGAATTGCACAATTAACCACTTCTTCAACACTCCTATCATGTCCAAGATGGATTACTTCACATCCTGTTGCTTGAATAATTCTTCTCATTATATTAATTGCTGCATCATGTCCATCAAATAAAGAAGCAGCAGTTACAATTCTTATTTTGTTTTTGGATTTATATTTTTCCAATGTAAAAAATTTAATTATGCAAATTTACACTTTTAGAATCGATTTTCGTATTGAGAAATAAATTGATATTTTTACCAAACAAAATATTTTTAATTATGTATAAAATAGTAATATTTTTAATTGCTTTTGTATTAATTTTCTCATGCAATAATGCAACTAAAAATCATCATGTAATATATCCTTCTGATAGTCCTTTAGAAAGAGTTAATTGGGAAAGGTTAAGGCTTATCGATCCATCAACGGGTGAAATACCTAAAAACATAAGAAAAAAAGAAATTTCATTTTCCAAAACTCTTCCAAAGTCTAATTTATTCAGTAAATCATCATGGAAACATAGGGGTCCTTACAACGTTGGAGGAAGAACGAGAGCATTATGTTTAGATGTTTTAGATGAAAATATCATTTTAGCAGGAGGAGCTACTGGAGGGATGTTTCGATCAATTGATGGTGGTGCTTCTTGGACCATGACAACAGATCCTAATCAAGAACATCGTATTTCTTGTTTAACACAGGATAGGAGACCAGGCAAAGAAAATATTTGGTATTTTGGAACTGGTGAAAACAGAGGTTCGTATTTATCAGATGTATCTGTTTATGGTAATGGAATTTTTAAATCTATAGATGGTGGTTTAAGTTGGGATTCCTTACCAGTTACAACAAGTAATACTCCTACTGTTTTAGATGGTGATTTTGATTTTACATTTAGTATTAAAACTGACATTAGTAATGATACTTTAGATGTTGTTTATGTAGCAACAAGAGGAGATATTTATCGTACAGAAGATGGGGGGCTTAGTTGGGAAAAAAAATTAGGAGGCGCAAATGTTTATTATTATCAATATACAGATGTTGATGTAACTTCAACTGGAACAGTTTATGCTACCATAAGTAGTAATTGTGCAGATAATGGAATTTGGCGTTCTTCTGATGGTCAAAATTGGGTTAATATTACAGATTCATTATTTCCACCTATATATAGCCGCGTTGTGATTGGGATTAATCCATCAAATGAGAATCAAATATATTTTTTAGCAGCTGAAACAGATGGTCACGGTCAACATACAGATGTTTTCTTTGGAGGGGAAACATGGACTTCCCTCTGGAAATATGAGTATATTTCAGGTGATGGAACAGGCTTAGGTGGTAAGTGGACAGATTTATCTAGCAATATTCCAACTAATCAAGCAACATCTTTTGATAATTTTAACGCTCAAGGTTCGTATGACTTAGTTGTTAATGTTCATCCTTCAGATTCAAATTTAGTTATCATTGGAGGTACAAATTTATGGAGATCAAGTGATGCATTTACAACTCCAAATAAAACAACAATTATTGGTGGGTACAGAGCTGGTTCTTCTGAAGGAGATGGAAATTGGGGCTCGTATCCAAATCATCATCCTGATCAACATGTAATATTATACTTACCATCTAATGATAGTATAATGATAAACGGTAATGATGGAGGTATTTATAGAACTAATAATGTATTTGAAGATACAGTTAAATGGCACTCGTTAAATAATGGTTATAATACTACCCAACTTTATACAGTTGCTATTAGTAATAATGCTAATTCAGATGTTTTACAAGGAGGTTTTCAGGATAATGGAAGTAGAGTTACTTTCGACGGTTCTTCTAATGCAATATGGAACATGCCATTTAATGGCGATGGTTCATATGCAGGGATTTGTGATAATGAAGAAGATTTTTATTTAACTATTCAAAGAGGCGTTATGTATAAAATGAAATTAGATAATGTTGGTAATCGAGTTGCTTTTCAAAGATTAGATCCATCCTCTTGTGATAGCACAAAATATATGTGGATGAATCCGATGGAAATGGATCAAAATAGTAATAATGTTATTTATTGGGCCGAAGGAAATAAGTTATGGAGAAATAATAGTTTAAATACAATAAATTATAACAGTTCTCACTTAAAATCTGATTTAGGTTGGGAAATGTTTTCTGATACTCTTTTTAGTGCCATGAAAATATCAACCATATCTTCATCTCTTAATCCACCACATATAGTATATTTTGGAACTCAAAATAAGAATATATATAAGATTGTTGATGCTCACGTTGGTGACCCTATTATAGAACAACTTCCATCTATATTAACAGGAAGTAATTCTTACTGTACAGATATAGCTATTAATCCTAATAATGCGAATGAAATTATAGTTGTATATTCAAATTATAGTGTATATTCTTTGTTTTATAGCGATGATGGAGGGAATAATTGGCAAAAAATTGCTGGAAATTTAGAACAAACACCAACAGGTGGAGGTAATGGTCCATCCTGTAGAACAGCTGCTATAATTCCTCTTGGAAATAATATGCTTTATTTAGTTGGTACAACTGTTGGTTTGTTTGGAACATCAGAATTAGATGGTGAAAATACTGTTTGGGAACAGATTGGATCTAATTCTATTGGCTCTACAATTGTTGAATATTTAAAGTATAGACCATCAGATGGAAGACTAGTAGTTGCTACATACGGTAACGGTGTATATGAAATGAATTTAACATCTATAGGTGATATTTTGAATGTAAGCAATAATGATTTAGGATTTGACGTAAAAATTTCACCCAACCCAGTTTTTAATGAATGTTATATTAATTTTCGTTCAGATAAGAATACTGTAGCAAAAATTTCAGTAATGGATAATTTAGGTAAAATAGTTCTCCTGCAAGATAAATTAAATGTAATGAAAGGTATGAATTCACATTTATTAGAATTTAATAATTTAAATGATGGGATTTATTTTGTAAGTTTGAATATTAATAATAGAATAATAACAAGAAAAATTCAAAAAACAAATGAAAAATAAAATTATACTTTTTGTTTTAGCTGCTTTTTTATTAGGAGCATGTGCTTCTTCCAAGAAAGGATGTGATGGAAAAAAGAAATTTGGTACTGGTATGTGGTAATATATAGTTTTATAATAAACTAGAAATTTTTCTTTCTAAAAGAAGAATTTTATTTTCTGCATCTTCTTTTTTCTTTTTTTCGTTTTCAACAAGTTTGACGGGAGCTTTATTTATGAAGTTTTCATTAGATAGCTTTTTCATTACTATCTTTAAAAAACCTTTCGTGTAATCCAATTCTTTACTTAGTTTTTTAAGCTGTAAGTCTATATTAATATTTTCTTTTAATGCTACAAAATATTCATTTGAATTGATTAGAAATGATACTGTATTTTCAGGTTTTATAGATATATAATCAATTGCAGATAGGTTTGCTAATTTACAAATAATAGAATCTAGATTTAGATTTATTTTTTTGTGTTTTATAATTGATATACTTATTTTCTCCTTAATAGAAATATTATATTGAGAACGTATATTTCTAATTTCGGATATTACTTGTTTAATAATATCAAAATCATTAATAATTTTTTCGTTAGTGTTCTTTTCATTGGGCCATTTAGAAACTATTATATCATCTTTTCTGTCATCAATTAAATGCCACAACTCTTCTGATATAAAGGGCATAAATGGATGTAGTAATTTCAATAATCTTTCTAATTCATATATTGTTTCTTCGTAAGTATTTTTATCAATTGGCTTGCCGTATTCAGGTTTTATTATTTCTAAATACCAAGAGCAGAATTCATCCCAAACTAATTTGTATATAATCATTAAAGCTTCAGATATTCGATATCTTTTGTATGATTGATTTATTTCAAAAATATCTTTAGATATTTTGTTATTAAGCCAAATAACTGCTTGTTTAGAGCTTTCTTCCTGCTCAATTTCAGCTACTTCCCATCCTTTGATTAGTCTAAATGCATTCCAAATTTTGTTTGAAAAATTCCTTCCTTGTTCACATAAATTTTCATTAAATGGCAGGTCATTACCTGCTGGTGAACATAATAACATACCAACTCTCACTCCATCTGCACCATATTTATTAATTAAATCAATTGGATCTGGAGAATTTCCTAGTGATTTACTCATTTTACGACCAATATTATCTCTAACAATTCCAGTAAGATATACATTTTTAAATGGTAGTTCTTTTTTATATTCGTACCCTGCCATAATCATTCTTGCTACCCAAAAAAATAAAATTTCTGGAGCAGTTATTAAATCATTTGTTGGATAATAATAACTTATATCTTCATTATCAGGATTATTAATTCCATCAAATACAGAGATAGGCCAAAGCCATGATGAAAACCATGTGTCTAATACATCTTCTTCCTGTCTTAGATCATCTAATTTAAAATTAGTTTTAAATTTTTTTATGATTTTTAAAGCTTCTTGTTTGTTTTTAGCTACCACATATTTATTGCCTTCATAGTAGTATACTGGTATTCTTTGTCCCCACCATAACTGTCTAGAAATGCACCAGTCTTTTATATTTTCCATCCAGTATTTGTAGGTATTTTTAAATTTTGGTGGATGAAATTTTATCTTATTATTTATAACATTTTTGAGTGCAGGTATAGCTAAGTTTTCCATTTTAACGAACCATTGCATTGATAGTTTAGGTTCAATTACAGTATTTGTTCTTTCTGAGAAACCAACTTTGTTCTTGTATTTTTCGGTTTTAATTAGACATCCTTCATTTTTTAGATCTAATGCTATTTTTTTTCTTACATCAAATCTATCTTCGCCTACATAAAGTTTTGCTTCTTTTGATAATGTGCCGTTATCATTTAAAATATCAATTTTATCTAAATTATGCTTGTCACCAATTTTGTAATCATTAATATCATGTGCGGGTGTAATTTTTAAAGCTCCTGTACCAAAATCTATATCTACGTATTCATCAAATATAATTGGTATTTTTCTATTTATAAGTGGTATTATAGCATTTTGATTTTTAAGATGTTTATATCTTTTATCTTTTGGATTTACACAAATTGCAGTATCACCTAAAATAGTTTCTGGTCTAGTAGTTGCTATAATTATTGATTTCGAACTATTTTCTATTTTATATGAAATATAATATAATTTTGAATCAATTTCTTTATAAATTACTTCTTCATCAGACAATGCTGTTTTTGCAGATGGATCCCAATTTACCATTCGAACACCTCTGTAAATTAAACCCTTATTATATAAGTCAATAAAAACATTAATAACAGAATCATTCATGTTATCATCCATTGTAAATTTTGTACGTTCCCAGTCACATGATGCACCAATTCTTTTTAATTGTTCTAAAATAACTCCTCCGTGCTTTTCTTTCCATTTCCATGCGTGTTTTAAAAATTCTTGTCTTGTAATATTTTGTTTATAAATACCCTCATCAGCTAATTTTTTAACAACTTTAGCTTCTGTAGCAATTGAGGCATGATCTGTACCAGGAACCCAGCATGTATTATATCCTTGCATTCTAGCTCTTCTTATTAAAATATCTTGTATTGTATTGTTTAACATGTGTCCCATATGTAATACACCTGTTACATTTGGTGGTGGAATAACAATACTATACGCTTCACGATTATCTGGTTTAGAATGAAAGTAGTTCATTTTAATCCAATGATTATACCATTTTTCTTCAGCAGAGGATGGATTATATGTTTTGGGTATTTTCAAACTTTTTTATCTAGTGTCTGCAAACTTACAAAATCTATATTATCTGCAATATTTTCATATATAAAAGAAAATATTTTATTAAATTTGCCGTTCATTTTATTCAAACCTTATTAAAAATATAAAAATGAAAAAAATATTATTATTAATTCCTCTTTTTTTATTTGCAATTTTTGCTAGTTCTCAAAATGTATTTGATTCTAATAGCAAAAAAGTAAAATTAGAAAAGGGTTCAGAAAACACCAAAGTTACAACATCAGTTAGTACAGAAAAGAAAGATGATATTGTAGATGCAACTATTGATTTTGAATCAAAAGTTGTTGATTACGGTGTTATAGATTATAATTCTGATGGAAATAGAGAATTTGTCTTTACAAATAATGGTACTGAACCATTACTTATTAAAAATGCAAAAGGTAGTTGTGGGTGTACTGTTCCTACTTACCCTAGGGATCCTATTGCTCCAGGAGTTACAGAAAAAATAAAGGTAAAATATGCTACTAATAGAGTAGGAAAGTTTACTAAAACAATTACATTAACAACAAATTCGAGTAAAAAACCAGTTATACTTACTATCAAAGGAGAAGTTAATCCAGCTCCAAAAGAACAAAATAGTGCACCTTTTAAGAATAATGATGGAGCACCATTGGAAAAGTAATTTATAAAAAACAAGTATTACGAATTTTGCACCCTAAATTTTTGGGGTGTTTTTTTTAAATTATATATTATGCCAATTATATCAAATAAAGGAAAATTAATGCCGGAGTCGCCAATAAGAAAATTGGTTCCTTTTGCAGAGAAAGCTAAGAAAAAAGGCACTAAGGTCTTTCATTTAAATATTGGTCAGCCTGATATTAAATCTCCTGAAATTAGTTTGAATGCAATAAATAATTTTTCTGATAAGGTAGTTGAATATTCTCATTCTGCGGGTTTTGAAACATATAGAAAAGGATTAGCAAAGTATTACCAAAAACTTGGTATTGATATTGATTTTAAAAATATAATGATCACAACTGGAGGTTCTGAAGCATTAATCTTTGCTTTAAATTCATGTTTTGATGAGGGGGATGAAGTTATTATTCCTGAACCCTTCTATGCAAATTATAATGGTTTTTCTAATTTTTCTGGAGTTAAAGTTAAACCTGTAACTACAACAATTAATAATGGTTTTTCTTTACCTCCTATAGAAAATTTTAGAAAATTAATTACACCAAAAACTAAGGCAATTCTTATATGTAACCCTGGAAATCCGACTGGGTATTTATATTCTAAAAAAGAGTTAGAAATGTTAAGGGATATTGTTTTGGAAAATGATCTTTTTCTTATTGCTGATGAAGTCTATAGAGAATTCGTATATGATGGATGTCAACATTATTCAATTTTAAATTTAGAAGGTTTAGATCAAAATTCAATTGTTGTTGACTCCACTTCTAAAAGATATAGTATGTGTGGTATAAGAGTAGGATGTTTGATTTCTAAAAATATGGAATTTATGTCAACTGCTCTTAAATTTGCGCAAGCACGTTTATCTCCACCAACATTTGGTCAGGTTGCTGCAGAGGCTGCTTTAAATACTCCTGTGTCATATTTTGAAAATGTAATAAAAGAATATCTTACAAGAAGAGATATTTTAGTTAATGGTTTAAATAATATAGATGGAGTAATATGTCCTAAACCCAGAGGTGCGTTTTATGCGATTGCTGAGTTGCCAGTAGATGATGCTGATAAGTTTGCGCAATGGTTACTTGAAGATTTTGAGTTTAATGGTCAAACTATTATGATTGCTCCTGCTGCAGGGTTTTATTCTACACCAAATATTGGAAAAAATCAAGTTAGAATAGCTTATGTATTAAATCAAGAAGCTCTTTTAAAAGCTATAGATTGTCTTGACAAAGCATTAAAAATATACCCCGGAAGAGTTTGTTAATTAGGATATTCTATTTTAGTATAGTAAATATTTTTCTCTTATTTGCTTAAATTTTTCTATATCACTTCTCCAACTGTCTTTAATTTTTGTTGTGCTTTCGCCATTAATTATTTGTTTTCTTAATTTTTTTGTGCCTGCTAATTTGTCAAAAAAATCATTAAAAAATTTTTCTTGTTTTGGGCATCTATTATAGCAATCGATTATCCAATCTAAATTAATTGATGTTAGATACTGATCATTAAATCGTAAATCGTTTCCAAAACATTCTATATTTTCATATTTTGGATACTTACTTCCTTCTCTACTTTTAGGTATAAAACTGTAAGATTCTTCTAAATATGGTGCTCCATATTGTTGAAAAGGATATTCCGTTCCTCTTCCAACACTNATATTAGTTCCCTCAAATAAACATAATGATGGATAAAGATTAATGGATTTAGTGTTGGGNAANTTTGGTGAAGGTTTTACAGGTAATGAATATCCTTTATTATGATTATAGTTTTTCATTTTAANAACTGTTAAGTCACAAGGTTTTTCAATCCATCTTTCACCATTAATCATTTTTGCGTATTCACCAATTGTCATTCCATAAACAATTGGCACGGGATGCATTCCAACAAATGATGTAAATTCTTTTTCTAATACAGGACCATCAATGTAATGGGCGTTTGGGTTTGGCCTATCTAAAATAATTAACTTAATATTAGCATTTGCACAAGCTTCCATTATATAATTTAGCGTAGATATATATGTGTAAAATCTTACACCTACATCTTGAATATCAAAAATCATCAAATTAATACCATCTAATTGTTTCTTTGTTGGTTTTTTCATTTTTCCATATAGAGATACAATAGGTATTCCTGTTTTAACATCTATACTATTCTGTATTTTTTCACCTGCATCAGCTTTCCCTCTAAATCCATGTTCAGGACAAAATATTTTTTTGATATCTATATTCAAATTTATTAAACTATCTACTAAATGAGTATTTTTTATAGTAGATGTTTGATTGCCAACTAAAGCAACACTTTTATTTTTTAGTAATGGAATATATAATTTTGTTCTTTCAGCTCCTACAATAATTTGTTGGGCATTAATACTATAATTATATGTTAATAGTATTATGAAGATAATTTGTTTTATTTTCGCCATGATTATGAATGTTGAGTATTATATAGCAAAACGTTTATTTACTGCAAATAAAACGAATAATCGTTATACAAGACCTATTTTAAACATTGCAATTTTAGCTGTTTCTATTTCAGTTGCAGTAATGTTATTGTCAGTTTTCGTTGTTACAGGTTTTAAAGATACTATTTCTAATAAAGTTACAGGTTTTGAAGGACATATTATTATTTCTAACTTTTCTCTTAATGAATCATATAAATCTGATCCTATAAAAATTAGCCCAGCATTTTTTCAAGAACTAAAAGAAGACACCGATATAAGTTTTTTTAGTGTTTTTGCCAATAAAGCTGGTATTATAAAAACAAAAGATGAAATTGAAGGAGTTTTATTGAAAGGGGTTGATGAAGAATATAATTGGTCTTTTATTAAAAATCACCTTTCAGAGGGAAGCGTACCTTTATTTTCTGATACTTTATCAAATAAAATTGTTATTTCAGAAGAGTTATCTAGATCTTTAAAACTTAAAATTGGAGATGATGTGTTTGTGTATTTTATTCAAGATCCACCAAGAGTTAGAAAATTAAACATATCAGCTATATATAATACATCATTAAGTGATTTTGATAACTTATTTGTGTTTGTTGATATTAATCATATTAGATCCTTAAATAATTGGAAAGAAAATGAAGTTGGAGGCATGGAGATTTTTATTAAAAATTTTGATGATTTGCAGAAAGTTAATGAAAGGATATATAACCAAATTGATTATAATTTGGATGCTATAAATATAAAAGATAAATATTCTCAAATTTTTGATTGGCTCGATCTTCAAGATGTTAATGTTAAAGTTATAATTATATTAATGTTAATTGTTGGGGGTATTAATATAACAACAGCTTTATTGATCTTAATTTTAGAAAGGATAAATTTGATTGGCGTTTTAAAGTCTATCGGTTCTACCGATTGGACAATAAGAAGGATATTTTTATATAATGCTATGTACATAACTCTAAAAGGATTAATGTTTGGTAATTTATTTGCCATATTACTGGCTTTATTGCAAAAACATTTTAAAATTATAAGTTTAGATCCACAAACATATTATATGAATACTGTTCCAGTTAATATAGATATTTTTAATATTATAATTTTAAACTTAGGTGTTTTAATTTTGTGTTATCTTATTTTAATAATCCCTTCTTTTGTAATAACTAGAATCAGTCCAATAAAAGCAATAAGATTTCAGTAAAATTTGATAATTTTGCAAATGAAAATGAGGTACTTTAATAATATTATTGAGACTATAGGTGACACTCCACTTGTTAAATTGAATAAAGTTATATCAACTAACGCTTTAGTATTAGCTAAAGTTGAAACTTTTAATCCTGGAAATTCTATTAAGGATAGAATGGCTCTTAAAATGATAGAAGATGCTGAAAAAGATGGAAGATTAAAACCTGGCGGTGTTATAATTGAAGGTACATCTGGAAATACTGGTATGGGACTTGCACTAGTCGCAATTCAAAAAGGATATAAATGTATTTTTGTATTAGCTGATAAACAATCAAAGGAAAAGATGGATATTTTAAGAGCTGTTGGCGCTCAAGTGGAAGTTTGCCCAACAAATGTAGCTCCTGATGATCCTAGATCATACTATTCTGTATCTAGACGTTTATCTGAAGAAATTCCAAATGCTTGGTTTGTTAATCAATATGATAATCCTTCAAATTCAGTAGCACATTACGAAACTACAGGTCCGGAAATTTGGAAACAAACAGATGGAAAGATTACTCATTTAGTTGTAGGAGTTGGAACAGGGGGTACAATATCAGGAACAGCAAAGTATCTAAAAGAAAAAAACCCAAACATTAATATTTGGGGAATTGATACTTATGGATCTGTTTTTAAAAAATATCATGAAACAGGAATCTTTGATGAAAAAGAAATATATCCGTATGTAACAGAGGGGATAGGTGAAGATATTTTGCCAAAAAATGTAAATTTTTCACTTATTGATCATTTTGAAAAAGTTTCTGATAAAGATGGAGCGATTATGGCTAGAAGATTATCTACTGAAGAAGGTATTGTTGTTGGTTACTCTGCTGGTAGCGCTGTTGCAGGTATTAATCAGCTTTCAAATAAGTTAAATTCCGATCATGTTGTGGTTGTTATATTTCATGATCATGGAACTCGTTATGTGGCCAAGATTTTTAATGATGATTGGATGAAATCACAGGGCTTTTTGTAAACAGAAAGTTATTAACTTATTTAAAATTTCATTCATATATATATAAGTCAATTTTTTTCTTTAATTAAATTTACTTTTTTATAAGATAAATATATGTATTTAATATTTGATACTGAAACTACTGGATTGCCTCTTAATTGGAATGCGCCATTAACAGATTTTAGTAACTGGCCTAGAATGGTTCAAATTGCATGGCAAATTCATGCTATTGATGGGCAGTTAATAGAGATGAAGAATTATATTGTAAAGCCTGATAACTATGTTATTCCATATAATGCAACCAAAATACATGGTATTTCAACAGAAATTGCAATACAGAAAGGTATTTCTATAGTTGATATATTAGATGATTTTATTACTGATATAAATAAATCAAAATATATTATTGGTCACAATATAAGTTTTGATAATAATATCGTTGGTTGTGAAATGTTAAGATATGATATGTCTAATGTTTTATTGGAAAAATCTTTTATTGACACAAAGGATGTATCAACTCAATATTGTGCAATACCTGGTGGTAAGGGAGGAGGTTTTAAGTGGCCTTCTTTAACAGAATTACATGTTAAATTATTTTCTGTTGGCTTTTCTTCTGCTCATAACGCATCTGCTGATGTTGATGCAACAGCTAGATGTTTTTTAGAATTAGTACGTTTAAAAGTTATTCCTTTTGAAAGTATTGGTATGAATCAACAACAATTTGATGAATATCAAGAAATTAATAATAAACCATTTACATTTACTAATTTAGAAATTGATAATTATGAAATAAAAGATAAAATATATAGTAATGAAGAAAATAAACAACTAAAAAAAGAAATAATTTCTTCAGAAAATGTTGATTCTTCTTTTGCTCATCTACATGTTCATTCTCAATATTCAATCTTACAAGCCACAGCAAATATAGAATCAATAGTTAACAGAGCTGCTAATGATGGTATGTTTGCAATTGGATTAACGGATCATAATAATATGTTTGGTGCTTATAAGTTTATTCATAAAGTTATAAATCACCCAGTAAATAAAGATAAAAAAGATAATCTAAAAGCAATACTTGGTTGTGAATTAAATGTATGTAAAGATCATTTAAATAAAAATGATAGAGATCATGGAGATCAAATTCCTTTTTTATGTAAAAATAAAAAAGGTTTTCATAATTTATCTAAATTATCTTCTACTGCACATATTGAAGGTTTTTATTATGTTCCAAGAATAGATCGAGATTTAATAACAACACATAGAGAAGGTTTAATTGCATTAACCGGTAGTTTATATGGTTCGGTTCCAAAGTTAATTTTAAATGTAGGTGAACAACAAGCAGAAGAAGAATTTGTTTGGTGGCATGATACATTTGGTGATGACTTTTATGTAGAGATTAATCGACATGATTTAGAGGAGGAAAAACATGTCAATGAGGTGCTTTTAAAATTTGCTGAAAAATATAATGTCAAGATAATCGCATCTAACAATGTATATTATATAGATAAAGAAGATGCAAATTCACATGATATTTTACTTTGTGTAAAAGAAGGCGAGCTTCAATCTACTCCAAAAGGAAATGGTAGGGGATATAGGTATGGTTTTCCAAACGATAATTATTATTTCAAATCTACTAAAGAAATGCATAAGTTATTTGCTGATTTACCAAATGCAATTAATAATTTAAGACACCTCTCTGATAAAATTGAAATTTTTTCTCTAGAAAGAGATGTGTTATTACCTAAATTTATTATTCCTCAAGAATTTTTAGATAGTAATAAAATTGAAGACACAGTTGAAGAAGGTGAAAATTTATATTTAAAATATTTGACATATAAGGGGGCTAAAGAGAGATATGGTAATATTAATAATGAAGTAAAAGAAAGGATAGATTTTGAATTAGATGTTATTAAAGATTCAGGATATCCTGGTTATTTTCTAATTGTTCAGGATGTTATATTAAATGCTAGAAGAATGGATGTTTCGGTAGGCCCTGGACGTGGATCAGCTGCAGGTTCAGTTGTTGCATATTGTATCAAGATAACTAATATAGATCCAATAAAATATAATCTTCTATTTGAACGATTTTTAAATCCAGATAGAATATCATTACCTGATATTGATATTGATTTTGATGATGAAGGAAGAGGCCGTGTTATTGATTGGGTAGTGGAAAAATATGGTAAGCAAAATGTAGCTCAGATTATAACATATGGATCTATGGCTGCAAAATCCTCAATTAGAGATACTGCTCGTGTTTTAGACTTACCTCTTTTTGAGGCCGATAAAACAGCAAAGTTAGTTCCTGATTTAACCTCTCTCAAACAACTTTTTTCATATGATGATAAAATTATGAAAGAGAAGTTAAAATCTACTCAGTATTCAACAGCAAAAAAGTTAAAGCAATTAGCTGATGGTGAAGATTTGTTAGCTAACACAATTAATAATGCAAGAAAAATTGAGGGCAGTATTAGAAATGTTGGTACGCATGCTTGTGGTCTTATAATAACTCCTCAACCATTAGTTGATCTTATTCCTATGTCTAGTGCAAAAGATTCTGATTTAATGGTTACCCAATTTGATAATAGTGTAGTAGAGAGTGCAGGTTTATTAAAGATGGATTTTCTAGGATTACGTAATCTTACAATCATTAAAGATACTATCAAGATTATTAATAAAATACATGATATAAAATTAGATATTGATAACATAACATTAGACGATGAAAAAACTTTTGAAATTTTTCAGCAAGGAAATACTACTGGTATTTTTCAATTTTCATCTGATGGGATGAAAGTTCATTTGAAAAATTTAAAACCAGATAAATTTGATGATTTAATTGCTATGAATGCTCTATATAGGCCTGGACCTATGGAATATATTCCAAATTATATAAAGCGTAAGCATGGAAAGGAATCAATTGAATACGATCTTCCAGAAATGGAAGAATATTTAAATGCAACATATGGAATTACAGTTTATCAAGAACAAGTTATGTTGCTTTCTCAAAAATTAGCAGATTTTTCAAGGGGTGATGCCGATATGTTAAGGAAAGGGATGGGTAAAAAGATTAAGTCTGTGATTGATAAATTAAAACCAAAGTTTTTTTCAGGTTGCGAAAAAAAAGGATTTGACAAAAATATCATTGAGAAAATATGGTTAGATTGGGAAGCATTTGCTTCTTACGCATTTAATAAATCACATTCTACTTGTTATGCTTTAATTGCTTATCAGACAGCGTATTTAAAAGCTCATTATCCTTCTGAACTAATGGCTTCATTATTAACAAATCATATGCGAGATATAAAGGACATTACATATTATATGGAGGAATGTAAAAGAATGAATATACAAGTATTAGGGCCAGATATTAATGAAAGTTTTTACAAGTTTGCTGTTAATAATAATGGAGAAATACGTTTTGGTCTTGGTGCTGTTAAAGGAGTCGGGGAAGCTGCTGTACAAGCTATTGTTAATGAGCGAAAGGAAAATGGAAATTATATATCATTTGATGATTTTATGAAACGAGTTGACCTCAGATCAGCTAACAAAAGAACTCTAGAAAGTATTGCTTGTGCTGGTGGTTTTGACACTTTTGATATTAAAAGATCTCAATATTTTTCTAAAGAAGATGGCGCGGAGAGTTATATAGAGAAAATGATAAAATTTGGCAATAAATTTAAAAATATATCTCTTTCAAATCAATTTGATATTTTTGGTGAAAGTTCAGAAAATAATATTCAAGCACCAATTCCAGAAATTATTGAGCCTTGGAGTACTATGGAGTTACTTTCAAAGGAGAAGGAAGTTGTAGGTATATATATATCAGGACATCCGCTAGATGACTATAAAATAGAAATTGAAAATTTTTGCAACGGTCATTTAGGAATGTTATATAACATGTCAGGTATCAAGGATAAGAAGTTACGCTTTGCAGTTGTTGTTACAGATGTAGAACATAAAGAAACCAAAACAGGTAAACCCTATGGTATTTTACATGTTGAAGATTATACTAGCTCATACAGTTTTTATTTATTTAGTGATAATTATATTGATTATAAGTCTTATTTTACAGTTGGTTGGTTGTTGCAAATTACTGGTAAAGTAAAAAAGAAGTTTTATAACGATGATTTAGAGTTTAATATTTCTTCAATTGTATTATTATCAGAGCTTTTAGATAAAGAGACTAGAGATGTTGTTTTAACTGTTGAGTTAAGTGAAATTACTGATGTCTTAATAAATGAATTAACAAATATTATAGAAAATAATAAAGGAAAGCATTCATTGATTATAAAAGTAACAGATCATATTAATAAATATGACGTGGATTTATTGTCTCGGAAAAATAAAGTAAGTTTAAATAAATCTTTTTTTAATAAAATAGAATCATTAAATTCATGTCAATTAAAGATCAAATAATAAAATATTTATAAATTTGTGATGTTTATTAATCATTTAAAAAAAATAATATGGCAGTAGAATTTACAGACGCAAATTTTAAAGAATTAGTTTTAGAATCTGATAAACCAGTATTGGTAGATTTTTGGGCAACTTGGTGTGGACCATGTAGGGCAATAGCACCTGTTATTGACGAATTACATTCTGAGTTAGAAGGTAAAGCAATTATTGGGAAAGTAAATGTTGATGATAACTCTGAAACTCCAGCTGCTTACGGAGTTCGAAATATTCCAACTTTATTATTTTTTAAAAATGGTGAAGTTGTAGATAAAGTTGTTGGTAATCAACCAAAATCAAATTTATTACAGATATTAGAATCACATATGTAAAATTTTTTAAAATATTTTAAAAGGGCTTTTAGCCCTTTTTTTGTTTTTATGAAAAAATTAGATAATATTTTTCTTTCATCAAATATTGAGCTTTATGCCAAACAAGTTGTTGAGGGTTTTATAACAGGTTTGCATAAAAGTCCATATCATGGTTTTTCTGTAGAATTTGCAGAACATAGATTATATAATACTGGAGAAAGCACAAAGCACATTGATTGGAAATTATTTGCAAGAACTGAAAAGTTATTTATTAAGCAATATCAAGAAGAGACCAATCTTAGATGTCAAATAATAATAGATTCTTCTTCTTCTATGTACTATCCTAATTTTAAAAATCCATCCTTAAAATCTCCAAATAAATTATTCTTTGCTGTTTATGCTTCTGCTGTTTTAATAAATCTTTTAAAGAGACAAAGAGATGCTGTTGGGATTAGTATTTTTTCTGATAATTTAGACTTTCATACTTTAAGTAAATCAACAGATAGACATCATAAGTTATTGTATCATGAATTGAAAAAAATATTAGAAAGTAATGCAATTGAAAATAAGAAAAAAACATATTCAAGTGCAGCTATTCATCAAATATCTGAAATAATTAAAAAAAGATCGTTAGTTATAATTTTTTCTGATATGATTAATGAGCAAGAAGATATTGATAAACAATTTGAATCTTTTAAACATCTTAAATATAATAAACATGAAGTGATTTTATTTCATCTTAGTGAATCTAATACTGAAATTGATTTTGAATTTGATAGTAAGCCATATAATTTTATTGATGTTGAGACTGGAGAAATGTTAAAATTAAACCCTTTAAATTTCAAACAGGAGTATAAGAGAAAATCAAAAGAATTTCAGGATAAATTAAGATTGAAATGTCTGCAATATAAAATTGATTTAGTTGAAGTTGATATAAATGATAGTTTTGATAAAATTTTAACATCATATCTTCTTAAAAGAAAGAAAATGTTTTGAGTTTTTAAAAAACAGTATATATTTGCAAAGCTTTTTGATGTAGTACGGTCTGGTAGTTCAGCTGGTTAGAATACATGCCTGTCACGCATGGGGTCGCGGGTTCGAGTCCCGTCCAGACCGCAACTAAAAAGTTTAAACCCTTGTAATCCAAAAGATTGCAGGGGTTTTTTAATTATAAGGGGAAGGATTAGCGGAAGGATTAATGACCTAGAAGGATTTTACTATTACTTTATTATAATACCAACTTTTAATTTATAGAATCAGGTTTTTTCTATGTTAATAAGTTATCATTTAAATTACTTTTTAACAAAGTTGAAAAGTGGGTAATGAATTATTTGGAAAGATTTAGCATCTAACATAGGTTTGCTGTAAATTAATAAAAAATGGAGAAAATGTCTAAATCTGAAAACATATTTTTAACTGAGAAACAAGTAGCAAAGAAGTATCAAGTTTCTACAAGAACTTTACACAATTTAAGAAAGAATGGAAAGTTAGAAAATGGAATACAATATTTCTACTTAGGCAAACAGATTAGATATAAATCTAATGAATTGCAAAAGTATTTTGAGACCTCAACATTGACTTATTAATTTTATTAAATTGTATTAAAAGGCTTTTTTGAGGGGTTTACCCCCTTTAATGCTTACTATATCTAATGTTAAAGACAAATAATTATAAACTATTAATAATCAATATATTATGTATTTAAATAATCAAAGAGAAATAGTTAATTCAATGGGTAATTGGTTAGGTGGTATGCCTTGGGATATATTCTCTACTAT
>PAZP01000019.1 GCA_002715565.1 Flavobacteriales bacterium | reverse complement strand
TACAACATGCTAAAAAAGAAAAAGATATTGAAATATTTAATTACATTTCTCTTGCTAGAATACAAAAAAGAAAGAGAAACTTAAATTTAGCATTTCATTATTTAAAGAAAGCTGAAAAAAAAGCACTAAGAGCAGAAAAGTTTGAAATACTTGCAATCATATATAATGAAATACTAAAACTTGCATATAATTTAATTTCAATAGATGTAGATAAATATGTAAACAAAAAAAAGAATAATAAAAAGAAGCTTGATCTAGCACATGATATTGATATTGTTTTGGCACCTGTTATGCACAAAATAAAAACAACACAGAATCTAGATTCAACTAATGACAAAATATTATCCAATCTTAATAACCATCTAGACATTTTGTTTCATAAAAATGACATTCCAAATACACCGACATTTAGAATACAAATATTTAAAGTTATAAGCAGAGAACTTTTGCAAAAAAAAGAATTTATTGCATTAGAAAAATATTTAAAAAGTATTTTAAAAAAATTTACAAAAGACAAAATATTTAACAAAAATAATCATGAACAAAAGTTGATGTTATTAACTTATTTGACTAACTCTTTATATGAAAATCAAAAACTAGAAGAATCATTAGACTTTGCAAAGAAATTAAAAAAAGCTATGAATGAGCATAATAGAATTTTATATGACAATTATCTCTTCTACTACTATAACGCATTAGTAATAAATTATTCGAAATTAGATTACTCAAAAGCATTAAAGGTGCTAAATGAAGCTAAAAACAATAAAAAAATACAAGAACTTCCAACATTTAGCGCCTTTATTTATCTAAATATGGGACTAATATATTATAGTCAAAAAAAATATAAGATGTCAATTAAAAATATTTCTAGACTTATTCTACAACAAGATTTTTTAAATCTCTCCAAATCCTTCCAGCTAAAAATACTAATCACGGAAATACAGGTTAGGTTTCACTTAAATCAATCAGATCTTATTGAAGAAAAAATAAAAATATTACATAGAAAATATAGTGGAATTTTAAACAATAATACAAGAGACAAAAAAATAATAGAAATTATTAAAAGTTTAATTTATTGCACAAACACTAATTTAGACAAAAATCTTCAACAAAAGATCAATGAACTTAAAAAAACATACAACAAGGAAAAAGATATAATTAACTATAATGAATGGGTGTTGAATATTTAAATTTTAGTTAACGATGATTTTCCTAACTACAAATTCCCCTTTACCATTCCTTAAATTTAAAAAATATGAACCTGGTGATAATGAACTGACATCAATTTTAAAAAAGTTTGTATTTAAATTATTTTTATTAATTAAAACCTCACCAAGAAGAGTCGTAATATGTATAGAATAAATTCCTTCAATATTTTCAATATAAAGATTCTGAGAAACTGGATTAGGAAAAATAAGAGGTTGAGAGATATTTAATTCATTAATATCATTAGAAGAACCTAGTATATGTACAGAAGTAATACTTGTATCAACATTAGCAGGAGATACAGATGCTGGCCAAATTACAACAATATTATCCCCAAGTGAAAAAGACTGTAGCGAAACTAATGAAGTAATGGTGATGTAAATACTATCATTAGAAAGAATTGAATCGCTTATATTATATACTGAACCTATAGGCATAGAAAGTATTAGACCGCCATTATTATCATAAGTAGAACAATTTATAAAAATAGAATCATTAAAAGAATTAACTCCTTGATTGACGATCCAAAAACTAAAATGAATGGAATCTCCAATATGAAGCGTGTCTTCATGCAATACCCCATTATAACCAAAACCTAAATAGTCTTGAGTATGCGCCTTTGAAAAAAAGAATATAAATATTATACTAATAATAAATCTTCTCATAAATAATAAATGTCTAACAAATATCTAATTTTTATTATAAATTTAAATATATACTTATAAATATCTTATATATCCAATATTAATAAAATATATACCTATATCAGTTTATAAAAAAATAATCTTATATTTTCAAATATAAATCATTGTTTGATTCTTAACAACATTAAACCAATAAACGTAATCAATCCATTTAATATTAAGAGCTCAAAACCAAAAGGAATATACAAATTAAGAACAAAACACAATACTGGTGACAATATCGCTACTACAGGAACATATCTATCTTTAATTTTCCAATCAGTAAATAAACCAAATGAAAACATTCCTAACAATGGGCCATATGTATATCCAGCAACTGTAAACAATGATTTTATTACACTGTCATCATTTATTGCATTAAATAAGAGAATTACACCAAATAAAACAAAAGACATCATTAAATGAACATATTTTCTAGTAATAATTTGTTTTTTGGGAACCTGCTTGTCAAATTCTATAATATCAACACAAAACGAAGTAGTCAATGATGTTAATGCTGAATCAGCACTTGAATATGCCGCTGCTATTATTCCAATAATAAATAAAATACCAACAAAAGCGGGAAGACCAGCATTTAAAGCAATATTTGGAAATAACATGTCAGGATTATCAGGTATTAATATACCAAATTGATCAGAATATAGATATAATAATGCACCTAATGATAAAAATAATAAATCTACAAAAATCAAAATACTACTAAATGTAAACATATTTTTTTGAGCATCTTTTAGATTTTTACAACTTAAATTCTTTTGCATCTGATCTTGATCCAGACCCGTCATAACTATAGCCATGAAAACACCAGAAAAAAATTGTTTAAAAAAATATTTTTTATCAGTCCAATCATCAAAAAAGAAAATTCTAGAATAATCAGAATCTTTTATAAGGCTAAATAAGGAAATATCTACACTTAAGTTTTTAATCAAAATATAAGCAATAATAAAGACCGTAGTTAACATAAATGTAGTTTGCAATGCATCAGTCCATATAATTGTTTTTATACCGCTCCTGTAGGTATAAACCCAAATTAATGAAATTGTAACAAGAACTGTTAAAAAAAATGGAACATTCCATGCATCGAAAATAGAAAATTGTAATACTGTTGCTATTAAATATAAACGAAAAGAAGCTCCAATGGTTCTTGAAAGCAAAAAGAAAGCAGATCCGGTTTTATAACTTCTATAACCCAATCTTTCTCCTAAATAAGTATATATAGATGTAAGTTCCATTTTATAATAAAGCGGTAATAAAACACGAGAAATGATAAAATAACCAACAAAAAAACCAAAAACCATCTGCATATATGAAAATTGACTTGACGCAACCCACCCAGGAACAGATATGAACGTAATTCCAGACAAAGTTGTACCGATCATACCATAGGCAATAACAAACCATGGAGAATTTCTATTTCCTAGAAAGAAAGTTTCATTACTGTCATTCTTTCCAGTTATATATGAAATAAAATATAACAAAATAAAATACAATAATATACAGGATAAAATAAGTAATGGATTCATAAAATTAATTTCTGCAAATATTTAAATAATTATGAAAAGGATAATATAAAATTTCATTCAATTAAGTAAATTTGTAAACATGAATATACCATCAGATATTCTTAATAACGTAATAAAACACCTTTCATCTCTTCCAGGTATTGGAAAAAGAACAGCTCTTAGATTATCCTTACATCTTTTAAATAAAAATTCAAAAAATATTATAGAGTTTGGAAATGCAATATCTGACTTAATTAATATTAAATATTGTTCTTCTTGCTATAGCATTTCAACTGCAGAAAAATGTGCAATATGCATGGACGAAAAGAGAGATTCTTCTATTGTTTGTGTTGTTGAAGATATTAGGACACTTATAGCTATTGAAAATACAATGCAATACAAAGGAAAATATCATGTGTTAGGCGGTTTAATTTCACCAATAGATGGAATTGGACCTAATGATATCAATATAAATCAACTTATAAAAAGAGTAGAAAAAGGCAATATAAATGAAATAATTTTTGCTTTAAGTAGCACAATGGAAGGAGATACTACTAATTTTTATTTATATAAAAGACTAAAAGATTATAACATAATTTTATCATCAATAGCAAGAGGAGTAGCTATAGGGGATGAATTAGAATATACGGATCAAATAACGTTGGTAACTGCTATTAATAGTAGATTACCATATGAAAACTCGCTTTCAAAACATTAAAATATTACTTTCTTTTATTAATTTTGCGGAAAATTTAGAATATGGCTAAAGTAGAATTAATTTTACCTAAGATGGGAGAAAGCGTGTCAGAAGCGACAATTATCACATGGACAAAAGAAGTTGGAGAAATGATTGATATTGATGATACTATAATTGAAGTTGCAACAGATAAAGTAGATTCAGAGGTTCCCTCTACTCACAAAGGAAAATTAATAGAACAGTTATTTAACACAGATGATATTGTTAAAGTAGGACAAGCTTTCGCAATTTTGGAAACAGATGATAAAGAAAGTGANACAGAAGATTACAATGAAGATTCTGAAACTTCAATTAATAATAATTCANAAGCACAAGATATAAATGAACCAAAAAAAATAGAGGTTACCAGCAATATTCATAANAATAAAATATCAAGTACTGATAGATTTTACTCTCCATTAGTAAAAAGTATTGCGCTAAAAGAAGGAATAGAATTAAAGGAATTGGAAAGCATACAAGGTAGTGGAAAAAATGGTAGAGTAACAAAGTTAGATATAACAAAGTATATTGAGTCAAGAAACACTACTTCTAAACAAAAAATTGAACCAGTTCAATCAGCAACAGAAAATAAAGCTCTTGAAGAAACAAAAACATCTATAGTCAACACAGGAGAAACTGAAATAATAGAGATGGATAGAATGAGAAAATTGATTTCTTCACATATGACAATGTCAAAAAAGACATCTGCACACATCACCTCATTTGTAGAAGCTGACATGACAAATATTGTTAATTGGAGAAATAAAGTTAAAAAACAATTTATTGAAAGAGAAAAACAAAACATAACTTTTACTCCAATTATAATTGAAGCAATGGCAAAAGCTGTTAAAGACTTTCCATTAATAAATGTATCTGTAGATGAAACCAATATACACATACATAAAAATGTAAATATTGGAATGGCCGCTGCTTTACCAGATGGAAATTTAATTGTACCTGTAATTAAACAATGTCAAAATAAAAATCTAGTTGGTATAACAAAAGAAGTTAATGATCTTGCAAATAGAGCTAGAAACGGAAAATTAGATCCAGATAATATTCAAGGAGGTACTATAACAATGACAAATGTTGGTACTTTTGGAAATCTAATGGGTACACCCATTATAAATCAACCACAAGTTGCAATAATGGCTTGTGGAATAATTAAAAAGAAACCGGTAGTAATTGAAACTGAGAGTGGAGATGTAATTGGCATAAGACATATGATGTACTTATCTCTATCTTATGATCATAGAGTTGTAGATGGCGCATTAGGGGGGCAATATGTGAAAAAAGTTGCTGACTACTTAGAATCTTTTGATCCAAATACGATAATATAAAAACATTTCATTCAAAATTAAGTGAAGTTAAAATTAACCAAACCTATTGTATTTTTTGATTTAGAAACAACAGGAGTAGAAATAGCTAAAGATAGAATTGTTGAAATTGCAATACTTAAAATATTTCCAAATGGCAATAAAGAATCAAAAACTTGGTTAGTAAATCCAACAATTCCTATTCCTGAGGAAGTAACCAAAATACATGGAATTACAAATGAAAAAGTTGAAAATGAACCGACATTTAAAGAAATTGCAGAAAATATTTTAGAAATAATTAAAAATTGTGATCTAGCTGGATACAATTCAAATAAATTTGATATTCCTTTACTAGCTGAAGAATTTATTAGGTCCGGACATGATTTTAATATAACTGGAATAAAAACTGTAGACATACAGAACATATTTCATAAAATAGAAAAAAGAACATTAGAAGCTGCATACAAATTTTACTGTCAAAAAACTCTAGATAATGCTCATTCTGCTGAAGCAGATACAAATGCAACATATGAAATATTAATTGCACAAATTGAAAAATATGATGAATTAGAAAATAATATAGATTTTTTATCAGAATTTTCTAACAGAAGAGGAAAATTAGCAGATTTAGCAGGTTTTATAAGGTATAATGAAAAAAATGAAAAAATATTTAGTTTTGGGAAATATAAAAACAAAAGTCTTATAAGTATATGGAAAGAAAATCCTGGTTATTTTTCCTGGTTTATACAAGCTAACTTTCCAAAATTTACACAAGCTATAATCAAAGATTTTATAAATGAAATAAAACTCAAAGACAAATTTAATTAGAATGAAGATTATCTGCATTGGAAGAAATTATTTGTCACATGTTAAGGAATTAAATAACACATCTCCTTCAAAACCAATTATTTTTTTAAAACCTGAAACCGCAATCCAACCAAAAGGACATCCTTTTTTTATTCCTGATTTTTCAAATCAAATACATTATGAAGTAGAACTAGTAATTAAAATAAATAAAACAGGTAAATATATAGAAGAAAAATTTGCATATAAATATTATGATGAAATAGGTATAGGTATAGATTTTACAGCAAGAGATATTCAAGAAAAATGTAAAAAAAAGGGATTACCCTGGGAAATATCAAAGGGATTTGATGGATCAGCTCAAATCAGTAAAAAATTTATTAAAAAAAATAAATTAAACACTAATGATATCCCGTTTAAATTAGAAAAAAATAATTTAACAGTACAAAATGGAAACTCTAAAGATATGATGTTTAAATTTGATTATATTATATCTTATGTATCTCAATTTTTCACCTTAAAAATAGGAGATTTAATCTACACCGGCACCCCTCATGGTGTAGGAAGTGTTTGCAAAGGTGATATCTTAACTGCCTACATATGTGATGAAAAAATGTTAGAAGTAAAAATTAAATAATCAATCATCTTTTAAATTTCATCCTATATGAGACATTAATATTACCTAATTGAATGTCCTTTAATTTTCCCTTCAACATTCTTTTTCTCAAAGGAGAAACTTTATCAATAAATAAAACTCCTTCAATATGATCATATTCATGCTGAATAACTCTTGAATTTATACCTTTAAATTCTCTCTTATAAAAGTTAAAATTTTCATCATAATATTCAATAATAATATTAGAATTTCTATTAATATCTTCTCTAATATGAGGTATAGACAAACAACCTTCATTAAAATCAATCTTATCTCCATTATAACTAATAATATTTGGATTAATAAAGACTTGTTTAAATGGATCCATTTCAGAGTTATCTTCTAAAAAAGGAGTTGTATCAATAATAAATAATCTGATATTCTTATTTATTTGAGGCGCAGCTAACCCCACACCTTGAGCAGCATACATTGTTTCCCACATATTATTGATTAAGAGATTTAAATCTTTATAATCAGAAGTTATATTCACACTTCTTTTTCTTAATATTGGGTTGCCAAATGCTATAATTGGTAATATCATCTATAAAATAGAAGTAATTATATCATCTATACTAAATCCTTCAGCTTCAGCCTTATAATTTTTAATTAATCGATGTCTTAGCACAGGTTTAGCGATTGCTTTTACATCCTCAATATCTGGAGAATATTTTCCTTTTATTGCTGCATGGCATTTAGAAGCAATGATTAAATATTGAGACGCCCTTGGTCCTGCTCCCCATTCAATATATTTTTTTATTATTTCAGGTGCAATTTTATTGTTAGGTCTAGTTTTAGCAACTAAAGAAACAGCATAATCAAAAACATTATTAGTTACTGGAATTTTAGAAATAACTTTTTGATAATTAATAATTTCATCAGCAGACATTACAACATCTAAATTTATATTATTTTCAATGGTTGTTTGCTTAACTATTCTTAATTCCTCATCATATGATGGATAATCAAGTATTATGTTAAACATAAATCTATCTAATTGCGCTTCAGGCAAAGGATAAGTCCCTTCCTGCTCTATTGGATTTTGGGTTGCTAAAACAAAAAATGGTAAATCTAAATTATATGTCTTTCCAGAAGCAGTCACTGATCTTTCTTGCATAGATTCTAATAATGCTGATTGTGTCTTTGGTGGGGTTCTATTAATTTCATCTGCCAATATAATATTACCAAACAATGGACCTTTTATAAAATTAAAAACTCTATCCTCATTTAATATTTCTGAACCAACAATATCAGAAGGCATTAGATCAGGAGTAAATTGAATACGATTAAACTTTAATCCTAATGATTTTGCAATTGTCTTAACTAAAAGTGTTTTTGCTAATCCTGGAACCCCAACTAACAAACAATGTCCATTACAAAAAATAGACATTAAAACTTGTTCAAGTATGTGATCTTGACCAATAATTATTTTTGAAATTTCCTTCTTAAATTTACTATATGTTGCAACAAAATTATTTATCGCATCTACATCGTTATTATTATTCATATTAATTTATCCAATCTTTTTTAAAACTACAATCTTTATAAGTACCATTAATTTTAATATATGTATTATCAATTATTTTTTGAGTCCAATTTAATAATAATTCTTGTTTTTTTTCATTTATAGCATAGTCCTTAATTATTGTGTAATCATCAATTAAATTTGCCTTATGAGTATCAATCTTTTTATTAATCTTTAATATTCTATATGCATAATTTCCATCTTCCATCTTGAATTTTAGAACATTTGAAATATCTCCTTGTTTTAAATTTTTTAATGAAAAAGCTAAATCTGCAGACATATCGTCTAATGAATACATAGAAGATAATGTTTTAGGATTTAGCAACAAACCCGCATTATTTCTACTATCATCTTCTGAGTATTTTAAAACCGCATCTTCAAAGCTTATTTTACTAGCATTAATTTCGTTAAAAATATCCGTAGCCTTGTCTTCAGCTATTTTAATCGAACTAGCATTCGGCTTAGCCTTAACTAAAATATGACGTACATTTATTTGTTCACCTCTTCTCGATATTAATTGAACTATATGAAATCCATATTGGGATTTAATAATCTCTGACATTTCACCTTCTTTTAATCTAAAAGCAGCTCTTTCAAATGAAGGAACTAAATCACCTCTACTAACAAAACCAAGCTCACCACCATTTGTAGCAGATCCTTGGTCATCTGAATATAAAGCAGCTAATACTTTAAAATCCTCACCTTTATTGATTCTATCTTTTAATTTATTTAATTTATCTTTAATTTCCTGTTCCTGTTCTTTGCTGATTTTTGGCTTAATTACCACTTGTGAAATCTCCATTTGGGTTGGAATAACAGGTATTTCTGTTGTATTTATCTTATTAAATATATCTTGCACTTCAGAAGGAGTTACTTTAACTTTTGATGTAACTTTAGCCTGCATTCTTTGAGCATAAAACTGATCTTGTATTACTATGAACAATTCATCTTTAATTTCATTCATAGATTTATTAAAATATAATTCAACTTTCTGCGATGAACCTAATTGTCTTTCAAAATATGTAATTCTATTTTGAATTTCTTTTTCTACTTCATCATTAGAAATATTAATACTATCAAATTTTGCTTGATTAACAAGTATTTTCTGAAATAATAAATCTTCAAAAATCTCACAGGTACCATCTACTGAATTGATACCCCCTTGGGATATATATTGCAAATATTGGGATTCTATATCTGAAGTTAAAATAATTTCATCACCAATAATAGCTTCTATTTTATCAATTGTCTGAGTATACAGAAAAACTGGGGAAAAGAATAATATGTAAAAAATATTTTTCATTAATATATTTTTATTTTCTGTAAAGCTAAGGCATTTTGATATAATTCTTCCTCTATATTCTTTAAATATTCTATTTTCTTTTTATTTAACAATACATTGTAAATCTTATGGTATACGATTTGTAACGGACTTATATTACCTTTTATTTTATAATCTTTATAGTAAACATAATATCTATAATTATCATCTTCAAAAAATGNNCTTTTATTTCGACTCAAAAAAATCTGCTTGTGATTAATCTCAATTGGAATCTTTTTTTCAATAAATTTTGTGTATTGCCATATAGNATCTAATAAGTAATAATCTTTAGCAAATTGCTGACAATAATCCTCTAATAATTCATAATCATTATCATCTGTAGAATTATACCANTCATTAAGNTTTNTTAGTTTAGGGGCAGATTTATCCACAATTATATATCGACCTTGAAATACATCATTATTTAACTTGAATTCGTTCAAATATTGATTGTAATAATTATAAATAGATAAATTTGAAATTAATGTATCAAAATTATAATTAAGTAATTGTTGTTGATATGCATAAATTAATAAAGAAGATTTATAATCATCAATTTGTTTTTTATAATCTTGCATATCTGAAGTCAGATTAATTTCAGCATGGTAAATCATTAATTGTTTTTTTACCCATGTATTAATATATTGCTCAACATAAAAAGAACTATCCTCTATTCCAGATGGTATTTCTTTTTTTAAATCTTTTACAAATAAATCTTTATCATAAACACGTGCAACCAAATCGGAATCTCTATTATCAGTACATGCATACATACATAAAAGAATTAACAAATGTAAGGAGCGCATTATCTACTTAATAAGTGAATATAAAACATCTTTGTTAACTACTACTTTATATTTACTCTTTAATTCTAATATCCATTCTTTTTCAAGCTTATTTTGATAATCTGATATAACTTTACCTCTAGTTTCGCTTAATTTTTTAGGTGCTGAAGGTATAATATCATGAACATTAATAACAATTACTGATTTATCATCTAATACTATATCTTTAGCTAATCCTTTTTTTCTAATAATTTTATCAATATACTGATTTTCACCTTCAATAAATTTCTTAGACATTATCTGTAATGTTAAAGGGTCATCATTATTTAACTTTTTAAGTATAACATCATCTTTTAAATCTTTAATAAAATTCTTTCTAAAAATATGATGCTTAACATTTCTAGCTGTATTTAAATTTTTACATGTATATATAGTAGCATCTATTCTATCATCCCACAAATAACTATCAATATTATTTTCGTAAAACAGTTGAAGTCCTATTGTGTCCTCAATAGCTTTTTTCCAAACTTTCTTATTAGTTAAATCAAATAATAAAATACCTTCCCTATATTCATTTAACAAAGTTTTATATTCAGGATATTTAATATGCAACATCGACTTCTCATATTCTAATAAACAAGAATTAACAAAATCTTGATACATTATATCAAAATCAGATCCGCTTTTTTGATTCAAAAGAATATAATCTATAAATTCATTAACAATATATTTCTTGGAATTAATTGTAAATAATATATTGGAGCCTTTGGTATAATTACCACTCCAATTACCTATACTTACTTTTTTAACCGCTGACTTTCTTAAATCAACGAAAGAAGAAACAATATTTTTTACTTTATATTCTTTTTTAAGTTTTTGATAAAGCGCTTTTTCACTTAATTGACTTCGACTATCTCTGATGATTTTTTGTTTTATATCATTCTTCATTTGTTCAAAACTATCAATCTCTTTTCTTTCAACTAATTTAATAATATGCCATCCGAAATCAGTTTGAAAAGGCTTTGAAATATCACCAATATTCTTTAAACTAAAAGCTTCTTTTTCAAAAGCAGGAACCATCTTACCAACAGAAAACATAGGTAAAAGACCACCTTTCACTGCACTAGATCTATCTTGTGAGAATTTTTCTGCAAGATCAGAGAAATCTTCACCAGATTTCAATTTAATTGATATTTCATCTATCTTTTGTTTTGCAATTTTTATTTTGTTTTCATTTGCTCCTTCACCAGTTTTAAACATAATATGGGCTACTTTGACTTGTCCAACGGAGCTTCTTTTGTCTGTAACTTTAACTAAATGATATCCGTATTTTGTCAAAACTGGGGTAGATATATTCCCCACAACAGTGTTGTATGCTGCAGATTCAACCTCATAAACCATCCTAAAAGTAGTAAAATAACCTAAATCACCATTATTTAAAATTGCTGATTTATCATCAGAATATTTTTTTGCAGCAGCAGAAAAACTAATCTTTTTAGATAATATATCTTCTCTTATTTTTAATGCTTTATTATAAGCATTTTCTTTCTCCTTTTGAGTAGCTTTCTCATTTAACTTAATTAATATATGACTAGCTCTTATATCATATTGCATTCTTTCATATGCTTCTAAAATAAGTTTATCATCAAATTCTTGATTTTTTAAATAAGGTTTTATTAATTGTTTTCTATAACCATCCAATTCAGATATAAAAGCAGGTATTGTATCCATTTGTAATGATTCTGCCTCTTTAACCTTTAGTTTAAAGTTAATAAATAAATCTATATATTCATCTAAATATTCTTTGGTAATTTCAGTATTATTATTTTTATAAAAAACATTCTTAAATTCTTCTAAGCTAATATTATTATCATTAATAGATAAAATATTTTGTGCTATAATTATTCTTGATATAAAAATTAATAATATAAATAATGTTGTTTTTTTCATTCTATTTCTATTTTCGACTGTAATTAGGTGCTTCTCTAGTAATAGTGACATCATGCGGATGACTTTCTGCTACACCAGCACCAGTTATTTTAATAAATTCTGCAGAATATAACTTTTCTATTGTCTCTGAACCGGTATAACCCATTCCAGCTCTAAGACCTCCTATCATCTGATGGATAACTTCTGTTAATCTTCCCTTATAGGCAACACGACCAACAATTCCTTCAGGAACTAATTTTTTTGCATCAGCTTGCGCTGACTGAAAGTATCTATCTTTTGACCCATCTTGCATTGCATCAATAGATCCCATACCTCTGTAAGTTTTAAACTTTCTACCTTGAAAAATAATTGTTTCTCCAGGAGCCTCTTCAACACCTGCAATTATAGATCCTAGCATGATTGTGTCTGCACCACCTACTAATGCTTTTACTAGATCTCCTGAATATCTTATTCCACCATCAGCTATCAATGGAATATTATATTTTTTTGTAATTTCTGCAACATCCATAATTGCTGTTAATTGAGGAACACCTATTCCAGCAATAATTCTAGTGGTGCATATTGAACCAGGACCTATACCAACCTTAACTGCATCTGCCCCAGCCTTAATCAAATCCTCAGCAGCTTTTGCTGTAGCAATATTTCCAACAACAATATCTAGTGTATTATATTTTTGTTTTAATGATTTTAAAATATCCAAAACTCCTTTTGAATGTCCATGTGCCGTATCAATAACAACAGCATCAACAGAAGCATTATTTAGCTCCTTTACCCTATCAAAAACATCAGATGTTACACCTATTGCTGCGGCAACCCTTAAACGGCCATATTTATCTTTACAGGCATTTGGACGCATTCTATTTTTAATTATATCTTTAAATGTAATTAATCCAACTAATCTGTCATTATCATCTACTATAGGAAGTTTTTCTATTTTATTATTCTTTAAAATCTTCTCAGCATTATCTAAATCACTTATTTTTGTAGTTATTAACTTATCTGATAATGTCATTACATCTTTGATAGGTTTATCTCTATCTTTTTGAAATCTTAGATCTCTATTAGTAACTATACCTAACAAAAACATTTTTTTATCAACTATAGGAATACCACCTATTTTATTTTCTTTCATTACATCAGAAGCATCACCAACTGTTGAATCTAAATCTAATGTAATAGGGTCTAAAATCATACCACTTTCAGAACGCTTAACTTTCCTTACTTCAAGTGCCTGTTTTTTTATAGACATGTTTTTGTGTAACACACCTATTCCTCCTTCTTGAGCTATTGCAATAGCCATTCTAGATTCTGTAACAGTATCCATTGCTGCTGAAATAATAGGCACATTTAGCGTTATATTTTTTGTAAAACGTGAATTAATCTTTACCTCATTTGGCAATACTTCTGAAAATGCTGGAACAACCAGAACATCATCATATGTTAGGCCTTTTTTAGATATTTTCTTCATTATAAAATATAAAATGAGTGCAAAAATAAAAATTTTAAAATAGATAAGAAAAGTGAATAAAATAAATTAACAAGAATAATTTACCTTACCAAGGTAATAACATCCTTTTTTTCAATTAATTCACCAACGCCATTTATATATTGAATGTGATATATATAATCACCATTTTGAACAACATTTCCTAAAAATGTTCCATCCCAACCTTTTTGAGGATCATTTGTTGTAAATAATTGAGTTCCATTTCTATTATATACCGAAAAAGAATAGCCTTTTTCATCAACAAAGAAAGAGACAGGAAAAAATATTTCATTATGATCATCTCCATTAGGTGTAAATACAGAAGGAACATACAAAATCGGTGTTTGAGAAACACATGAAATATTAGAATAACTACCTTCTGGTACTGCTCCATATGGTAACGTATCTCTTTCTATTGCATGAATATAATAACAAATTCTGCCATCATCTTTTCCGTAAGCTGTTACTATATCAATATATTCTAATGGTTCCATAGGGTCAGAAATTCTATCCCATGAATATAATGGTATTGTATTATATGTTAATCCACCATTTACTGATCTATATAAATCATATTTTTCAACATTACCCAACCATTTTTCATATTCATTAAAACTTAAGGTATTCGTATATTGACTTGTGATATCTCCTTCTCCCCAATCAGAAAGATTATCATTATATGGAATATCTATTGGCAAACCTCCTTTATAATCTAAATTAATCATTGTTTCCAATAAAATAGTTTTAGCATGTGATGTATCATTAATATACTGATTCCATAAAACAGGAGGTGTAAACAATCTTTGACCACATGTATCAACAGGCAAAACATAATACTTATATGATTTTTCATAAACATTCGCTGTTTCATCAGTATAATGAATTATTGAACTATTAACAGTATTTATCTGCCCTATTTTAACTAAACTATTATCCTCAGAACGGAGTACATCATAATGATTTAGAACAGCCTGATCATCTGTTAAACAATTAATCTCAACAGCATCATTTTCATGATTAACACTAGCATAATCAATATATAGGTAATCAGGTGTAGCTGGCAAATCAGGTATAAAAGTTAAAGTATTTGATTGTGCAGAATATGAAGAATCGTAATTGTAAGCATTAACATTAACAATATAATTAAAACCATCATTAACATTTAATAAAAAATCTTCATCAAATTCTTTAAATTCCTTATTTATAATATTGCCAAGTGTATCAATTTCTTCAACAAATATTTTATAATAACTTAATCCGTTTTCCCAATTTATATACTCATTCCATGAAAAATCAACAGTATGATCACAAGCATTAATTTTTTCTTGTAAGTAAATTGAATTATGTTGCATATTCTGATCATAGCTAGCAAGTGACCCATTATAACAACTGTCTAGTGCTCTAATACTAAAAATTTCTGACTCTTGACTAGCACTAGAGTTATTATATATAAAGGTGGTGGAATTATAGACAGTATCTATAGGAATCCAGCCATCTGAACTAAATAAGTAAACAGCATAAAACTCCGCACCAAAAGATGGTTCCCATGATATAACTGATTGACCTGAACTATTTACAGAAACATCTTTAATAATAGGCATATCTGGATCTTGATCATCAGCAAGTAAAACACTTGCAAGAGAAGATCTGGAAGAACAGCCGCTTTCATCACCAATTTCAATATAAAAACGAGGTGTATAATAACAAGAATCTGATTGTTTTTGCATGAAAGTATCTGGATGTTGCATAAACATGTTAAAACCAGTTATTGGATCTTTTTCATAATAAAGAGAATAATTTTTTTCAGTGGTTGCTAAATTAAATAAGTGTGGTTGTTGAGCAGTTACTGTCCAATTTTTGCACATAGGATTCCACAATAGATTAGCAACAATAGGTACTGAATTAATTTCTGTTGCATTTAAATACATAGTTTTCAATGTGTCAGAAATTGAATCAACTTGCAATGCAATATTAGGTGCAGAATTTTGACAAGCGCCAACAGATACAAGATAATAATAGCTAGAATTTATATCAGCCTCAGAACCACTATGCAAATAAGTGCTGTCAGGGTGTGAAACAGAAGCAATTTTTGAAAAACCTAAATTAGGGTTCTTTGAAAAATATATATCATAATTAAAATCTATTACTGAAGAGGGATAATACCAGGACAATTCAACATCTCCCTGGTCATCAACTGCAACACATCTAAGGTCAGGTGTTGGTGGAATAACATGAATAGTTAAGTTTGCAATCGTAGTACCATTTGCAGGGCACATATGATCAACAGCTTTGATATTAAAGCTAAAATCTAAACCTAACTGACCTGCACAACTATCCTTTTGTAAATGTTCACAACTAGAATCCCAACTAAATTTTCCTTGAGTGTTGCCAGGAGTAGAAGATAATATACTCCAATCAGCAGGAGTCGCAAGAGCGCTAGGCATTCCATTAGGAAGTGTTGAAGTACTAAGTTGTGACCCTTCAATTGATACATCAATATTTTGCATATCAATGTCATTAGCGTCTATAGTAAATTCTACTAATTCTCCAGCTTTCACCCATGTTTCATAAGATGGCATACCTGCAGAATTAATATACTGATCCCATACATGAGTTCCTATTGGAGCAGAGATGTCAGGTGGAGTATTTGTACCACCAGCTGGAAGATTACATCCTGTTGCTGTTGTTACCATTTGCACCTCCCTAAAAACATCTGCAATTGGTTGAAAACATTTAACAGAACGTACTCTAACACATGTAATAAAATTTCCTTGTAATTGATCATTTAGAAAAGAAATCTCTCCAGTTCCAGGATTTAATGTCAAAGGATTTGCGGGATTAGTCGGTATTTGTTGATTCAATGAAAAGTTATATACTCCTCCATTAGCTAAATTTGAAAAGGTCATACTATCAGCTAAAGGAAAAGCTGGATCATAGTTAAAAGCAGATCCTTGTAGTGGATTTGCCCATGAATAAGACAAACTATCAAAATTCGGATCAAAAGCTAAATGACTGTATGAAAAAGGAATATTATTACAAATAAGTGTTTTTGCTTTTTCCTTAAACTCAGGAGATGCATCATAACAAGGATATGCATCTTCATATATGAATGGTAAAATAGATGTGTTTTTTGTATATGGATACATTATAGCTCTTAAAAGCCAATTCCCGCATTGTGTTGTGTTATCACAATTATTTCTTGCACCACCACCCCATGTAAAATGCCAACCTCTTGGCAAAACATCATACTCGTTAGTAATTGGATTCCATACTGCTCCTGTAGGATCAGGGATATTACCATTTCCTAAATTTATAGGTAAAGATTTATATGTTATTTCATGAATTAATACGCCTTTTTGACTAAATCCGGCAGGCATTGTATTACAATCATAACAGTTTGGTAATCCACCTAACACTGGAGAGATATCTAGTGTATTATCCCACAATACATCTATATTTGTTATGGTTGGATGTCCATGTACGGTTAGTGTTTCTATACCTCCAGGGCCATTTGAAGCTGGATTCATTCCTTGGCAATCTCTATAAAATTTTAAAATAAAAGTAAACTTTCCAAAATCTACACTGGTAGGGTCATCATTACATTCCCATGTTATCGAACCTCCAACAAAATGTGTTGCAAAAGTATTTACATTTAAAAAAGCAATAAAAATTAACGCTATGATTTTTTTCATAAAATTTTAATGTATTTTACAAAAATACAAAATAAAATAACAGAAAAAAAACTTATAAAAATTAATACCAATAATACTTACACATTCAATCATTTAATTAAATAAAACAAATATATAAGTGAAAATAATATTAAAAAGATAATTCCCATAAAGGAAAGAATTTTAAGCCAAAATGGTGGTCTTTTATTAATAGGAATATCATCAGAATGAACAACTATATGATTGGCAATTGCACAAAATGGTGCGATTAAAAAAGAAATAGTTGTTGCTAAATCAATTAATTGCTTAAAATTATCTATAAATTTCCAAGTTATTATATAAGATCCGAATACTATCACTAATAAGGAAATTTTATATATAAAAAATGTGCTATTTAATTTAAATAACAATTTAATAGTTTTTTGAATGGTACTAGAATAACCATCAATTACTGAAAGAGTAGTACTAAACATAACAGAAAAAGCAGATACCGCAATTATCCAATATGACCAAATACCTAAACTACTAGTATATAGTGATATTAATTTATTTGCAAAAAGTGATGAAGAGTCAGGTAGCTTCTCACCAGTACCAAACATTAAATAAGCACCCAGTGTAATAAAAAAAATAGAAAGTATAATTGTGATTATATAACCAATATTAAAATCCAAAAGTGTTTCTCGTAACTTAGGTTTATAATTAGTTTGCTCCATTCTTTTAATTGTCCAAATACTATTCCAAACTGACATATCAACTGCGGTAGGCATCCAACCCATTAAAGCAATAACAAATAAAATACCTTTATCATTAAAGATTTCGGGTTTTATAAAACCATGTATTCTTAACTCAGGACCATTTATTAAAGTAAAAATAAATGCCAGAAAAGTAGAAATCAATAAGACAACTGCAATAACTTTAACTAAACTATCTAAAATATTAAATTTTCCGTTTATTAAAATAACCACACATAAAAAAAATAAAAAAAATAAAATTTTATTTATATTAAATTGATTATCAACCAATTCGGATATTAAACCTGAACAAACAAATGATACAGCTGCTACAACAATAAACATGCTTAACAAAGTAATAATAAAATAAATCCAAAGTATCCAATTACCTTTTTTTTGATAACCCTCCAAAAGTGTTTTGCCAGTGACATTCGCATATCTTGAACCAAACTCAAAAAAAGGGTATTTAAAAATATTAGCAAAAAAAACAAAACCAACTAAAGCAAAACCATACTCTGCTCCTGCTCTAGTTGATTGTACAAGATGAGAGACACCAATTGCTGTACTTGCAAATAAAATTCCAGGACCTAATGTTTTAAAAAAATTTTTATTTAACATTAAAAGGATGAATTTTGAATTTTTTCTTTCTTAAATTTAAATTCAGAAATAACATCTTCAATTATTTCACTTGCAGATTCCATTTTATTAACCATTGCGGAAATTTGACCGATTTCAAGTTCCCCTTCAACCAAGTCACCTTGAAAAATACCTTTCTTAGCTCTTCCCCTACCCAAAATATTGATTAATTCTTCCTTGCTTGCATGCCTTGAATATGCTTTTTTTATTTTTTGATAAAAGTCATTTTTTAATAAACGAACTGGAGTTAATTCTTTTAGAGTAAGTTCTGTATCACCTTCATTTGAATTAAAAATATAATTTTTAAACCTCTCATGAGACGAACTCTCTCTACAAACTGCAAATCTAGTTCCTATCTGAACACCTTCAGCTCCTAAAGAAAAAGCAGCAAGCATAGAAGATCCACTAGCAATACCACCTGCAGCTATAACAGGAAGATCAATATTTTTAGCAACATTTGGAATAAGACACAATGTTGTTGTCTGGTTCTTTCCATTATGCCCTCCAGCTTCAAAACCTTCAGCAACAATAGCATCAACACCAGCTTCCTTGGATTTCTCAGCAAATTTTAAGCTAGAAACAACATGAACCACCTTGATACCTTCTTTTTTTAAAATCGATGTATATTTTTTTGGACTTCCAGCTGAAGTGAAAACAATCTTTATTTTCTCTTTAATAATAATAGAAATATGCTCGTCAATATCAGTATATAAGAGTGGTAAATTAACACCAAAAGGTTTATTTGTTGCATTCTTACACTTAATGATATGTTCTCTTAAAACATTAGGATACATAGAGCCAGAGCCTATCAAACCCAAAGCACCAGAATTACTTACAGCCGAAGCTAATTTCCAACCGCTGCACCATACCATACCTCCTTGAATAATTGGATATTTTATTCCAAAAAGTTCGCTTACTCTATTCATAAATATATAAATTTGTTGCGATGACTAAAATAAAAATTTAAAACAATTTATAACATGGAAAAAGATCAAATAATTTTTGACTTAATTAATAAAGAATATGATAGACAAAAAAATGGAATAGAATTAATTGCATCTGAGAATTTTGTTAGCGAACAAGTCATGAGAGCTACTGGATCATGTTTAACAAATAAATATGCAGAAGGATACCCTAAAAGAAGATATTATGGAGGATGCGAAGTTGTTGATGAAGTAGAACAAATTGCAATTGATAGAGCTAAAAAATTATTTAATGTTGAATATGTAAATGTTCAACCACACTCAGGCTCACAAGCAAATGCAGCAGTAATGCTTGCATGCTTAAATCCTGGTGATAAAATATTAGGTTTCAATTTAGCGCATGGAGGACATTTAACACACGGCTCACCGGTAAATTTTTCAGGCAAATTATATCAAAATTCATTTTATAGTGTTGAAAAAGAATCTGGAATCATAGATTATAATAAATTAGAGGAAATTGCAATTAAAGAGAAACCTAAATTAATCATATGTGGTGCATCAGCATATTCACAAGATTGGAACTACAAAAGATTTAGAGAAATATCTGATACAGTGGGCGCACTATTACTAGCGGATATAGCACATCCAGCTGGTTTAATTGCAGCAGGATTGTTAAATGACCCTAGTAAATACTGCCATATACTGACAACCACTACACATAAGACGTTAAGAGGACCTAGAGGGGGAATGATAATGATGGGAAAGGATTTTGAAAATCCATGGGGTAAAAAAACACCAAAAGGGAAAATAAAAATGATGTCTTCAATTTTAAATTCCGGCGTGTTTCCTGGGAGTCAAGGAGGACCATTAGAACATGTTATTGCTGCAAAAGCTATAGCATTTGGTGAAGCCTTAGAACCAGAATTTAAAAAATATGCTGAAAAGGTTATATCTAATTCTCAACTAATGGCTAATCTATTTATTAATAAAGGATATGATGTAATATCAGGCGGAACCCAAAACCATTGTATGCTAATAGATTTAAGGAATAAGATGATTACTGGAAAGGAGGCAGAAATCGCATTAGTTAAAGCTGATATTACAGTAAATAAAAATATGGTCCCTTTTGACACACAATCTCCTTTTATCACATCTGGAATAAGAATTGGAACTCCTGCTATCACTACAAGGGGTATAAAAGAAGAAAACATACCAATAATTGTAAATTTAATTGATCAAATAATTTGCAATTTTCAAGATGAAAAAAATATAAATATTGTTAAAGAAAAAGTAAACACTTTAATGAATTCTTACCCTATATTTTCTCGATGAAACCTATCAATTTAGAGCAAGAAAAAAAAGAAATACTTAACCGGTATAGATCTTTATTACGAGCTTGTAGTGAAAAAACTTCAGCTAAAGAAAAAAAAGATATCAGAAAAGCTTTTAATCTTGCCGTTGATGCTCACAAAGACATGAGAAGAAAATCTGGAGAACCGTATATATATCATCCTATAGCAGTAGCTCATATAGCTGCTAAGGAAATTGGATTAGGAAAAATATCTATTATATGTGCACTACTTCATGATGTGGTTGAAGATACAGAATATACTTTGAAGGATATAGAAAATATTTTTGGAAAAAAAGTAGCTAAAATAATTGATGGCTTGACTAAAATACAAGATGTATTTGATAAAAATGTTTCTCTACAAGCTGAAAATTTTAGAAAAATGCTATTAACTCTTTCAGATGATGTGAGAGTGATTCTAATAAAATTAGCAGATCGTTTACACAATATGCGTACTTTAGATTCTTTATCAAAACAAAAACAACTTAAAATTGCATCAGAAACACTATATCTATATGCTCCTCTTGCTCATAGATTAGGATTATACCCGTTAAAAACAGAACTAGAAGATCTCGGACTTAAATTTACTAAAGCTGAAGTCTATAAAGCGATTGCTGAAAAATTACGAGAAACAAAGGAAGAAAGAAGAAAATATATACTTAAATTTAGTAAGCCTATAAAAAATAAATTAAAAGAAGAAAATATAAAATATACCATTCAAGGAAGACCAAAATCAATATTCTCTATTAGAAATAAAATGGTAAAAAAAGGTGTAGATTTCGATAATGTATTTGATAAATTTGCTGTAAGGATAATAGTAGACAGTAAGATAGAAAAAGAAAAATCTGATTGTTGGAAAATATATTCAATTGTAACTGATTTTTACAAACCAAATCCCGACAGATTAAGAGATTGGATTTCAACCCCAAAAGAAAATGGATATGAATCACTACATACAACTGTAATGGGTGAAGATGGAAAATGGGTTGAAGTACAAATTAGGAGTAACAGAATGGATGAAATAGCAGAAAAAGGATATGCTGCTCACTGGAAATACAAACAAAACAATAAAAAAGAAAGCTCATTAGATAACTGGATTAAAAAAATTAGAGATTTATTAGAAAACCCTTCAAGTAATGCGGTTGATTTTATTGATGATTTTAAACTGAACTTATATTCTGGTGAAATCTACATCTTTACCCCAGCTGGTGAGCTTAAAACATTGCCTAAAGGAGCAACTGCACTTGATTTTGCATTTGAAATTCATACAGATATTGGCTTAAAGTGTATGGGGATTAAAGTTAATGGCAAATTAGTTTCATTAAGTCATATATTAAATAGTGGTGATCAAGTTGAAGTAATTACATCAAAAAAACAAAGACCAAGAAAAGATTGGTTAAGATTTGTTGTCACATCTAGAGCAAAATCTAAAATTAAATCTGCTCTTAAAGAAGATAAAAAAAAGATTGCAATTATTGGAAAAGAAATTGCTGAAAGAAAACTTAAGCATCTCAAAATTAAAATTACTAAAAAAACTGAGACGGCCTTAATTAAACATTTTGGAACTGGAGATTCATTAGAACTATATTTTCGTTTTGGAACTGGTGCTATATCAAATAGTGAAATAAAAAACTTTGTAAATCTCAAAAACAGAGGGTGGTACCAGACAATTAGAAATAAATTTTATGGACCTCCAAATATTAAAAATAAAAATAGTGAGAAAATTATCGTTTTTAATGATGATGATGAAGTTTTAGATTACAAGCTTGCAAACTGTTGCAATCCTATTCCTGGAGACATGATATTTGGCTTCTTAACAGTTGTAGATGGGATTAAAGTACATAGATTTGATTGTCCAAATTCTATTCAACTAAGATCTAATTATTCATACCGAATATTAAAAGGAAAATGGATAAATAAAGAAGAAATTGATTTTATAGCAACAATAAATATAAAAGGAATTGATAGCGTAGGCCTTATGAATAAGGTAACTCAAATTATTTCTAACCAAATGAATGTAAATATAAAATCGATTAATATTTCGACAGATGATGGTGTTTTTGAAGGTATAATTACATTAAAAGTACATAATGTTTCATTTCTAAAAGAACTTACTAAAAAAATTCAGAAAATAGATAATATTTCTTCAATTACCAGAACTTATAAACACAACTAAAAAAATCAAAAACTTAACACTCACCAACATTATTAAGAAAGTATTTTTTATAAATTTGTATATAAATTATAAATGTGAATAATAAAACAATACAAGATACAGTTAAAAACATTTTCACAGAATATCTCCATGAAAAAAAATATAGAAAAACTGAAGAAAGATATGCAATATTAAGAGAGATTTATCAATTTAATGGTCACTTTGACGTTGAATCAATGTATATCAAAATGAAAAATAAAAAATATCGTGTAAGTAGAGCTACACTTTATAATACAATTGAATTATTATTAGAATGCAACCTTATTAGAAAACATCAATTTGGAAATAACAATGCTCAATATGAAAAATGCTACTCAAATAAACAGCATGATCATTTAATCTGCACTGAATGTAACTCCGTTATAGAATTTTGTGACCCAAGAATTCAAGCAATAAAAAATGGAATTGAAGAAACTATGAGTTTTAAAATTAATAGACATGCATTAAACTTTTATGGACAGTGTATTGATGAAGAAAAATGTAATAAACAAGGAAATAATTAAAAATATAAATAATGAATGTAGATGTTTTATTAGGCCTTCAATGGGGAGATGAAGGAAAAGGAAAAATTGTTGATGTACTAACATCAAATTATAATATTATTGCTAGATTTCAAGGAGGACCAAATGCGGGACACACTTTAGAGTTTGATGGGATAAAACATGTATTACACACTATACCATCAGGTATTTTCCATCAAGGAGTAATTAATTTGATTGGAAACGGAGTTGTAATTGATCCTGTCATCTTTAAAAAAGAAATAGAATCTATTAGTAAATTAAATGTTAAAACTTCTGAATTACTTATTTCAAAAAAAGCACATTTAATTCTTCCAACTCATAAATTACTTGATGCTGCATCTGAAAAAGCAAAAGGTAAAGAGAAAATTGGCTCAACTTTAAAAGGTATTGGACCAACATACATGGACAAAACTGGAAGAAATGGATTAAGAGTTGGTGATATTTCTTCAAATAATTTTGAAGAAAAATATAATGCTTTAAAAAATAAACATTTACAAATATTAAACTTTTATGATTATGAATATGATTTAACAGAAATTGAGGAGAAATGGTTTGATAGTTTATCTGTATTAAAAAAATTTCAACATATTGACAGTGAACATTATTTACATAATGCCATTAAAAATAATAAGAAAATTTTAGCTGAAGGTGCGCAAGGAACATTATTAGACATTGACTTTGGCTCCTACCCTTTTGTAACATCATCTAATACAATAAGCGCTGGCGCATGTACTGGCCTTGGTATATCTCCACGTCATATTGGAGATACTTATGGCATCTTTAAAGCGTATTGTACTAGAGTTGGAAGCGGACCTTTTCCTTCTGAACTTTTTGATGAAACAGGTGAAAAAATAGGAAAGATTGGCAATGAATTTGGTGCAACTACTGGTCGACCGAGAAGATGTGGATGGATTGACATACCGGCACTTAAATATGCAATAAACATTAATGGAGTCACACAGCTTATGATGATGAAAGCTGATGTGCTATCTGGATTTGATAAAATTAAAGCATGTACACACTACTTATTAAATGGAAAAAAAATTGATTATTTACCTTTTGAAGATAATGACAAGTTAATTCCTGTATACAAAGAACTAAGTGGGTGGAAAGAAAATCTAATGGAAATAGAAAGTTTATCAGAAGCCCCGAAAGAACTACACAAATATATTAAATGGCTAGAGAAGGAATTAGAATTACCAATTAAAATTGTATCAGTAGGACCAGATAGAAAACAAACTTTCTTTAGATAAAATCTTTTGAAAAATATAATTCATATCTCCTTAATAATATTAAGTACTATTTCATATGCTGAAGAAAATAAGCAAATTGAAATTATTAACGCCAATAAAACATATGCAAATCAAATTAAACACCCTGATTTTTGGCGATTAGTTGGAGATGTTTGTTTTAAACACAATAATACATACATGTACTGTGATTCAGCGTATCATTATATAAATAAAAATAAAATAATTGCTTTCAATAATATTAAAATCATTCAAGCCGATAGTGTAAAATTGAACGGAGATATACTAAAATATAATGGTCAAAATAATAAGGCAGAAATTATAGGTAATGTTGTTCTAATTGACAAACACATGAAATTAGAAACTAATAAAGTAATTTACAATTTGTTAACTGATATTGCTAGTTATCCTGAAAAAGGTAAAATAACTGATAAAGAAAAAATTATTAATTCCAAAAAAGGATCTTATAATTCACAATTAAATATATTCACTTTTAAAGACTCTGTCATAGTTTTAGGCAAGGAATATAAAATACATACAAATAATATGAATTATAACTCTAAGACTGAAGTAACATCATTTTATGGCCCATCATATATATTATCTAAAAAGAATACTATTTATTGTGAAAACGGTTGGTATAATACTATAACTAATATATCCCAATTTAATCAAAATAGTTTGATATATAATAAAGACTATATTTTAATGGGTGATAGTTTATATTATAATAAAGATCTTGGCTATGGAAAAGCTTTAGGAAACGTAAAACTAACCGATACAATTAAAAATATAAATATTTATGGAGAGTTAGGTGAGTATTTTGAAAATAAAGAGGAAATTGAAATTAAAAACAAACCTTGGTTAGAACTATACAATAATAAAGATACACTTTACATGCACGCTAAGAAATTTATAAGTAGTCAACTTAATAATAAAACTTATATTTTAGCTTATAATAAAGTGAAATTCTTTAAAAGAGATTTACAAGGAAAATGTGATTCATTAATTTACCTTCATTCAGATTCAATTATCAAAATGATTAAAAAGCCAGTTTTATGGTCTGAAAACATGCAAATAACTGCAGATAGTCTTGAAATGAAAGTGTACAATGGTATTGTAGAAAAGTTATTTTTATCTCATAAACCGCTTGTGATAGAAAAAGTAGATTCCCTTGACTTTAATCAAATTAAGGGTAAAAGAATGATAGGATTTTTAAAAAATAATAAAATAACACATTTTGATATTGATGGAAATGGGCAAACTATTTTTATTGTAAAAAATGAAAAAGATGAGAAAATTGGACTCAATTATATTGAGTCTTCTAACTTATCTATGTATTTTAAAAAAAATAAACTAACTAATATAACTTATCATTTGCTTCCTATTTCTAATACAACTCCTTATATACAAATTGAAGAAAACAAAAAATACCTTGATGATTTTATATGGAGAGAAAGTGAAAAACCAATGAATAAAAAAGAAATATTTAACGAATAATCCTAAATGAAGTCCTTCTATTTTGTGCTCTCCCTTTTATTGTTGAATTATCTTCTAATGGTTTATTTTCCCCATATCCCTTATGTGATATAACTTGAATTGAATCTAACCCATTATTTAATAAATATTGATAAACAGAAGCGGCTCTTTGTGATGATAAAATCATATTATCCTCTACACTTCCAATATTATCAGTGTGTCCTTCAATAGTAATTTTCAATGAAGGATTTTTAAATAAATATTCAATAAGAGTATTTAATTCATTAAAAGATTCAGAAGAAATAATTGAAGAATTATTAGCAAAATTTACATTTTCTAAAATAATTTCTTCACCTAATGTCTTTGTAATTATATCCATCTCAAGTTCTAAAATCTCATTTGCTTGTAATTGTTTAGGAAGTTCGAAATAAAAAATATCTTCTTTGCCATATCCACTTTGATCAGAAGCATAATAGGCTGTTTTTCCATTGCTTGCAACTATCAATGAATTTTCTACTTTAAAAGTGTTTATAGGAAAACCTAAATTTTTGACTTCCCCCCATTTTTCTTCAGAATTAGATCTTCTACTAATATATAAGTCATAGTCTCCCATACCTAGATGCCCCCTTGAAGAAAAATATAATGTTAAGTTATCTGGATGAATAAATGGGGACATTTCATCATAAGATGTATTTATTGTACTTCCTAAATTTTCAGGGTTGCTAAATTTAACAATCCCAAAATCCGAATATTCTATTTTTGTTTTCCAAATATCTAACCCTCCAAGGCCCCCAGGCCTATTACTAACAAAATATAAATATTTGCCGTCAGCAGAAAAACATGGCTGCTTATCAGAAAATCTACTGTTAATATGCTCTCCTAAATTAGATGGATTTGACCATTTATTATTTTTAACTGAAAAATATAAATCACAACCTCCATAACTACTTCTACGATCACATGCAGTAAAAACTAGTAGTCTACCATCTGGAGATAAAGATAAGGCACCTTCATTTTGATAAGTATTAATTGGCTGATCTAGACGAATTGCCTTAGTCCATTTATTTTCTTTATCTTTTCTTGATAAAAAAAACTCCTCATTTGAATAACCATCACTCTCTAATCTTCTAGTAACAAAAAACAAATTATTATCTGCAGATATGTTTGGCAAATACTCTGCAAACTCAGAATTAATATTATCTCCTAAATTCTTAGCTTCGAAAATTACTGGCTTTTCGATTGCATCTAAAGCAAAATCACAATTATTTATAATTTTCTTGCCAGTTAGTGTATAAACTGGTACTCCATAAACATTTCTAGTATTTGACAATAAAATATTTCTTTTTAAGAATGAGGAATCAATTTGCAATAAATTTTTAGAGTAAAATAAAACTAAATCATATTTTCCAGTATTATATAAATCTATGATTATTTGATCAAATCCAGATACAGCTCTTTTTTTATTTATATCGTACAGATCTTTTAAATATTTTAAAGTTAATGTGTTTTTTCCTTGTTTAGAATAAATTTTAGTTAAAGTAATGTATGGTGTGGACCATTCTGGATAATCTACAATTAATTCTTCTAATATTATAATAGATTTTTCTAAGCTACCATCTTTAAAATATTCAATCGCTCTTTTATGTTTTTTTATATCTTTAGTGTTAATGCTTGTAGCAGTTTGTTTAATTTTTGAATTTAATTTTCTAGTTTTAGTAGCATTATACATTTTTTTTTGTTGTTTATTCGTATGACATGATGTGAATAACAATACAATAATCAAAAATAAAGGTATATTTCTTATCATGGAATATTAATAAATTTATGTGTTTGTAGTGAGATAGACCAGTGGCTATTATTCTTAACATAATCTACTATCATTGGTGTAATCATATCTCTTTTACTCCATTCTGGTTGTAAGTATAACTTGCATGATTCATTTACTTTTTCTCTTTGTTTCTCAGCCCATATAAAATCATGTTTATTATATATTATTATTTTCAACTCATTGGCTATTTCTGCAATCTCCATTAAGGGCTCCTCAATTTTTTTTGGTGATAGACAAATCCAATCAAATTCACCTGACAACTTATAAGCACCTGAAGTTTCAAGATGGATTTTTTTATAATTCAATCTTAATGCAGATGTAAGACATGAAAGATTCCACATCAAAGGTTCACCCCCTGTGATAACAACAGTATTAGAAGAATTTTCAAGTACCTTTGATACAATAGCATCAATATGTGTAGGTGGATGCAAATTTGCATCCCAACTATCCTTTACATCGCACCAATGACATCCAACATCACAGCCCCCTATTCTTAAAAAAAAAGCAGGTTTTCCTGAAAAATAACCTTCACCTTGAATAGTATAAAATGCTTCCATTAATGGTAGCGCATATCCTTGCTTTAGAGCTAATTTTATTTTTTCATCCATCAACTACAAAAATATATTTTTTCTTAGAAGAATGCTATATTTGTAATCTATAAAAGAATAAAATGAAACAACTTATTGAATGTGTTCCAAATATCTCTGAGGGAAGAGATAAAATGAAAATAAAAACAATTGCTGAAATAGTAAAACAAGTTAATGGCGTTCAATTACTTAATATTGATCCTGGAAAAGCAACAAATCGTACTGTTATTACATTTGTTGGAGAACCACAACAAGTAATAGATGCAGCTTTTCTATTAATACAAAAAGCACAAGAACTGATTGATATGAGTAAACATCAAGGAGAACATCCTAGAATGGGAGCTACAGATGTATGCCCATTAGTTCCTATTAGCAATATCTCTATGCAAGAAACCATAAAATGGGCGCAAAAATTAGGGAAAAGAGTTGGTGATGAATTAAATATTCCTATCTATCTTTATGAAGAAGCTGCAAAAGAAGAAAAAAGAAAAAATCTCGCAAATTGTAGAGCTGGAGAATACGAAGGCTTAGAGAAAAAAATAACTAATTCAAATTGGAAACCTGATTTTGGCCCCTGCACTTTTAATAATATTGTTAAAAAATCAGGAGCAACAGCAATATCAGCAAGAGATTTTTTGATTGCATATAACATCAATTTAAATACTACGTCAACTAGAAGAGCAAATGCAATAGCTTTTGATATAAGAGAAGCAGGAAGAATAAAAAGAGAGGGAAATAAAATAACAGGTAAAATAGTAAAAGATAAAAATGGTATTCCTGTTAGAGAACCTGGTTTATTTAAAGATGTAAAAGGTATTGGATGGTATATTGAAGAGTATGGAGTTGCACAAATTTCGTACAATCTTACAAATATTAATGAATCACCATTACATGAAGTTTTTGATAAAACATGCGAAAGAGCAAATTCGAGAGGAATTAGAGTAACAGGTTCTGAATTAATAGGATTAGTTCCCAAGAAAGTGTTAGTAGATGCAGGAAAATATTTTTTAAAGAAACAAAAAAGATCTTTGGGTATCCCAGAAAATGAAATAATTAAAATTGCAATAAAAACACTAGGTTTAGATGAGCTTTGCCCATTTAACCCTAAAGAAAGAATCATCGAATATATATTAGAGAAAAACAATACAGAGTCGCTAATAAAAATGAATCTTGAAAGTTTTGCTCATGAAACCTCTTCAGAAAGCCCAGCACCTGGAGGGGGATCTATCTCTGCATACTGTGGAGCTCTTGGAATCTCTTTGGGTACGATGGTAGCTAATCTTTCAGCACACAAGAGAGGATGGGATGATAGATGGAAAGAATTCTCAATATGGGCTGAAAAGGGTATGAAACATCAAAAAGAATTGCTAAAACTAGTTGATGAGGATACTGTAGCTTTTAATAAAATTATGGAAGCCTACAAATTACCTAAAGAAAATATGAAAGATATAAAGGTTAGAATGAATGCTATACAGGAAGCAACAAAATATGCTATACAAATCCCCATGAAAATAATGGAAGAATCATATATATCAATGGAAGTTATGAAAGTGATGGCAGAAAAAGGAAACCCAAATTCGATTACAGATGCAGCCGTCGGAGCTTTATGTGCTAGATCAGCTGTAATTGGAGCATTTCTTAATGTAAAAATTAACTGCATAGATTTTAAAGACAAGGATTTTGTAGAAGAAATTATAAAAAAAGGAGAAGAAATAGTAGCAAAATCATGTGCATTAGAATCTGAGATTTTGGACATTACTAATTCAAAAATTTAAGTAAATTTGCAAAATGAAAAATCTTATTATACCTGTATTTTTATTATTCTTTATTAGTTGTAGTGATAGTCGTTCTGGTGGATGCATAGATGTAGCAGCTGTAAATTATGAAAACTGGGCAGACTTTGATGATGGATCATGTAATTATATAGCTGATGTAGTTTTCTTTTATGATGCAATTACTGCCAACGAGTTAAATCTATTGGGTTACGATAGATTAGATTATTATATTGAAGAAACTCCTGGAACATTTATATTTATTGATAGTGAATACCCTAGTAATAATGGATTTATTGCCGCAGGAATACCAAATTGTTATGAAGACACCTATGTTACAACTCCTATTACATGGTTTGACAATGGATTAACAACTATCAATTATCAAGTGTATGGAGTTAATATTACATCATTACTTGGAATTCCTATCGAAACTGAAACACTTGTTGATGAATATTCTTTTGATTTGCTTGCAAATGAATGTGCAGCAGCACAAATTAGATTTCTTTCAAAGAGGAAATAATATATTTAGATACATTTTTAGAAGCATTACTACTTCCAAATATTTTTTTTATTTTCTTATAGTTTATTAAAATTTTATCAGAAAAATTTTCATCTAACAAAATATGTAAATTTTTTTTAACATTAGACCTATTTAAATTTTGTTGAATAAGTTCAACAACCACTTGTTTATCAAGTAAAATATTTACTAAAGAAATATATTTAATCTTAATAAGAAATCTTGCTATGATATAAGTTATTAGGCTTGTCTTATAACAAACTATCTGAGGAACACTTAAAAAAGCGGCTTCTAGTGATGCAGTACCCGAAGCAACTAAAGCAACCTTAGCATTTTGTAATAAATTATATGTCTCTCCAAATACTAATTTAACATTTCTTTCTTTGATAAACGATTGATAATAATCTTTAGCAAATGAATTTGTACATCCAATAATAAACTGATAATCCTTAAAATCATTTACAACAGATAACATTTCATCTAATATTTTATCTATTTCTTGCTTTCTGCTTCCAGGCAATAAAGCAATAATGGGCTTGTTAATTTTATATGAAAAAGATGGTCTTTTTTTCTTTATTTCATCAAATATAGGATTACCGACATACTCAGCCCTAATACTATTACTTTTATAATATTCTTCCTCAAATGGAAATACAACTAATAAATGATCAACATATTTTCTGATTTTATTGATTCTATTTTCATTCCACGCCCATACCTTAGGTGGTATATAATAATAAACTTTAATAGCGTTCTTCTTAGCAAATTTTGCTATCCTTAAATTAAAACCAGGATAATCAATTAATACTATTGCATCTGGCTTAAAAGTTAATATATCCTCCTTACAAAAAGCTAAGTTTTTTCTTATTAAGTTAATATTTTTTAAAACCTGATAAAATCCCATAACAGAGGTCTCTTTTATATGCCTAACTAATTGTACGTCTTCTTTTATTAGTTTATCTCCACCCCAAGCTCTAATTTGTATATTTTTAATTTCTTTTTTTAACTCAGAAACTAAATTAGCTGCATGCATATCACCTGATGGTTCTCCTGTAATAATATATAACTTCAAATTAGATAAATTTTAGTATTACAATTGTTATAGCATAGAGAATAGTCGCAAATAATATACCTCTTGCTTCATTATCACGATAAGTTTTGATGTTCATAAAAAATATTAATAAATTAATTAAAACACTTAAACTTATCGCATGAGATAATTTTCCTAAAGCTATTAATTGGTAATATACCCCTATCGGATCCGATTCTTTAGTAAAAAAAGCAACATAAACTACAAAAGCTGCTATAGGAGCAATGATACCAACTACAGTTCCTTTAATTAATGATTTATTCATTTAATATTAATTTATTTAACAATGGTAAATTATTATGATTTGTTAGATCAACCTGAATTGGAACTATTGTTATAAAATGATTTTTTAAATACCATTCATCAGTATCTTTACCAGAATCAAAATTTATAAATTCTCCTGTCAACCAATAAGTTTTCACTCCATTTTCATCAATTTTTTCTTCATACCTTTCCGCCCAATTCGCATAAGCTTGTCTACAAACCTTTATTCCTTTTATACTTATATTCTTTAATCTCTTAGGTATATTTACATTCAAACAAATATTTTTATTATCAAAGTTATTTAACACAACGGTTGTAATATATTTGATGTATTTATCTACTTCAGAAAAATCAGCATCTTTAGAGAAATCTAAAAGTGAAAAGCCAATAGAAGGCACACCTTCTATATATCCTTCTATTGCAGCAGCCATTGTTCCAGAATATATAACATTTACAGATGAATTAGAACCATGATTAATGCCTGAAACACAAAGGTCAGGTTTTCTTTCAAGTAATTTATAAACTGCTAACTTTACACAATCAACAGGAGTTCCACTACATGAATATTCAATTTGTGGTCCATCATCTATAATTACCTTAGTACATTTTATTCCACCTTCAATTGTAATGGCATGACTTTTTCCTGACTGAGGACTATTGGGAGCAACAACAATAACATCACCAAAGGAATTCATAATTTTAATTAATTTCCTGATTCCTGGAGACATAATACCATCATCATTGGTAACTAAAATAAGTGGTCTACTCATTAATGATAATTTAAATAACAAATCTACTATAATATTAGTTATAATAAATTAGATTTTTTCTAATTTTGCATAAAAAATAAAACATATGATTTGGATAATTATGATTGGATTTATGATTGCAGGAGCAATTGTTAATTCTAAACTAAAAAGTAAATTTAAAAATTACAGTTTAATACCAACTGCATCTTCAATGAGTGGTAAGGAGATTGCAGAAAAAATGCTTAAAGACAATAACATATATGATGTAAAGGTAATATCTGTTCCAGGAAAACTAACTGATCATTATAATCCTATGGATAAAACAGTTAATTTAAGTCCTGATGTATATCAAGGTAGACATATAGCTGCCGCCGCAGTTGCTGCTCATGAATGCGGTCATGCTATACAACATGCTAATGCTTATCAATGGTTACAAATGAGATCTCAAATGGTTCCTGTGGTAAATTTAAGTAGTAAAATGATGAGTACAATCTTTTTACTAGGTATTTTTGGAGTTAGTTTTTTAGGTTTTTTCTCTTTCTATCAGCTTATACTTTTATTTATTATCCTACAAGCTGTTATTACTTCATTTACACTTATAACCCTACCTGTTGAGTTTGATGCAAGTAAAAGAGCTTTAAATTGGTTAAAATCATCAAATATAACAAACGATCAAGAAATTGTTTACGCTAAAGATGCTTTAAAATGGGCTGCTAGCACATATTTAGTATCTGCTTTAGCTGCCGTAACTTATCTTTTATACTACATCTCAATATTAAGAGATTAATTATTATTAGATATCTATAAAATAAAAAAGCCCTATAAAATAGGGCTTTTTATATTTTTTAAAAGAAATATTATTTCTTTGTTAAGAAAGGTAAACCTGTTCTTGCATTCTCCTTAACATTATATCCATCTGGTTTATCACATCCAGTTGATCTTGAGTCTTTCGAGAAGAAATAGATTCTTTGTACTCTTCCTGTTGATTTTAAAGTAACATCTTTACAATTTAAATGATAAGTTGTTCCTTTTGAATTTTCGTGCGTAAAAGCCATAATTTTATTTTTTTGGTTAATAATATTTTTACAGGCACTAATATAGAAAAAAATATATAAATTTTTATAATTTACTAGATATAGATAATATAAAATTGTTAATAAGTATATATATATGTGTGTTGCTTAACTATATATTAAAAAATAAAAAGATTAATCTACTCATGTAAATATCTTTAAACTATTGATTATCAATTTTTTATACAAGTTTTAAGTGTTTTTAAAAAATATAATATTTACTAGATAAGAGGATAGTTTTTACTAGGTTAAATAGTTAATAACTTAAATTAAACTACTGAATAATTGAAGGGAGAAATTGCAAATATGACTGATTACATCATATAATTTAACTATAATTCTTATATTTTTATAATTAAAAAATGTAAAAATTGTTGTTTAGTTGGTAAATTATTAAATTTACATATCAAATTATTTTATGAAAAATCGCATAATATTACTCATTGTTTTTATTTTAAACAATAACTGCTACTCCCAAAAGTATACAGATAAATACATTAAAGAAGCTAATGTAGCAGCAGAAATATGGTTTGATAAAATAAATACAAAAAAATTTAATGCATCTTATGAAATGCTAGCAATAGAATTAAAAGAGAAATATAATGAAGAAAGATGGAGTTTTTTTATGAATAATTTGATGATAGAATTTGGGGAAATTAATTCAAGAAAAATGCATGAATCCTTATTTAAAAGTAAAATAGATGGACTAGAAGATGGATTTTATGTTTTAATTGAATATAAATCAGATTATTCAAATACTGAAAAACATTTTGAATTTTTAGTTCTCAAACAAAATGATAATATGAAATGGTGTGTTCTAGATTACTATTATGAATTTGAAGAAAAAACTAATTAACGTATTAATAATATATAGCCAATCTTTTCTTGCAATACGCTTTTTTCTCCCATTTGATATGTCATCAAAAAAGGATACACACCTGTCTTAGCTTGTTTGCCATTATTCATATTTCCATCCCATACTCCCATCATAAAATATGAATCTTGATTAAGGATAGTATTACACATATTACCATCTTCCATATTATTAGTGTAAATTATATCTTTAGAATTAAATATAGGTTCACTACCCCATCGCTTATAAATATTAATATTAAAAGAATAAACTGAACCTATAGCCTTGACAAAAAATTTATCATTACAATTATCACCATTTGGTGTAAAACTATTAGGAATATATAATTTGTAATCAGGATTAACACAAATTGTTTGACTAATTGAATCAGTGCATCCACCAATATTTTCAAGATATAATTTAACTTCAAATATTCCTGTATCTAAGTATGTATGTACTGGACTTTGTTGATCAATGTAATTAGTTGTATTACCGTCTCCAAAATCCCAAAATGATGTGTAATATATCTCGCTTTCTTTAGTGATACAGTTATTTATAAACTGTATTTCTCCATTTAAAAGTGAAACACATTCTGTTGTATTTGGAGAAAAATAGGCCTTTAAATTTGAATAACCAGGAATTGTAACAGTATCTTCAAGTTGACAATTAGTATTTAAATCCGTAACTATTAACTTGTAGTTTCTATTTACAAGTTGAGCAATACTATCAGAAAATGATTCAGGATTTGAATTCCAAAAATATGTATAATTACCTTGTGGAGAAATATCTACCTTAGCGTAACCTAAATCTCCAAAACATTTTTTTTGAGATGTGGTAAATGACAAGCTAAATGTTGGATGAACGTAAATTGAAATTGTATCAATAAAATTATCAGAACATCCATCAGAAACATTGACAATATAATCAGTAGATACTATTGGAGAAACCAAATGCTCAAAACTAGTACTCAATCCATTATCCCAAGTAAAAGAAAAATTTCCTAGACCACCAGTTACATTTATGCCAATTACGGCAATATCATTAATACATATAGAATCATTACTGTAGTAAGAATATCCATTTATTTTTTCATTTATAAAAACTTGTTTTTCAATAATCTGAGAGCAATTACCTGAACCATAAGTATATGTAATAGTATTGTAACCTGTATTAGCTAATGAAGGATTAAATATATTTCCATTAATTCCTGGACCAGAAAGAACACCACCTAATAAAGGTGAAGTTAAAACAATAATATTTGTGTCAACACTACAGTACACATCATCTAATCCATTTATTTCTAAAATAGGAGGCTCATATATATTAATTGCAAATGTATCTACACAATTACTTAAAGAGGTATATCTAACATAGTGTATACCTACCCCTAATTGCGAAGGAGAAAACAGTCCTGTAGACGAATTAATGATACCATTACCATCCCAAGTACCTCCAGAAGGAAAAATATCTAAAATAAGATCAGAAGATGTAGAACAAATTAATGTATCTAATAATACAGATTGCGGCAAAACATTAATAATAATGTTATCTGCACATGTATTTGCAGAATATTGAATATTATGAACCCCGACACCCGCTAAATCTGGGTTAAATTCTCCAGGAAAAGTAGAATTCACTATACCTGGCCCAGACCAAACACCATCCCAAGGTGTTCTTGGAACAATATTCATGTTTAAAATTTGTAAGCCTGAATTCAAACAAAATACCAAAGAATCTAATTGAATATCAGTATCTATAACCAAAAATTCTACTGTATCTGTACATCCACTATAGGTATATATTAAATTATTATATCCTATCTGAGCGATAGAAGGATCAAAAACTCCATTAGCATTTACAACACCATTACCACTCCATACTCCTCCCACAGGAGAACCATTTAAATTAAATTGAGATTGTTGAGGACAAAAGGTTTCATCAATTCCAGCATTAATTTCATTAACAGTTATATCAACAAAATCTGAACAACCTTCAATAGAATATACTAAATTATGAATACCAGCGCTAGCAACCTCAGTTAAAAAAATGCCTGATGGAGAAATTGGACCCCCTAAAATTGAAAGCTGATCTACAGCGACATCAGATCTATAATTATCTCCAGTCACAACTCTTAATCTAATCAAAACTTCTGAAGTATTAAAAGATGAAAGATCAACCGCAATTTCATTCCACTGATCACCCATATCACCAAAAATTGACCAATGATTCCATGTCCAAGTATTACCATTATCAGAAGAAACATCTATCGAAAAACTACCTTGCCCATTACCATATTTATGATACCAAAAGTATAAAACTGGATTATCATATTCGGACAAATTAATACAAGGACTGATTAGAGCAGCTGTTTTAGAAGGAGAATTATTATTAGATGCTTCTGTGTAGATATAATTATTTCCTTGTAAAGAAGAGTTAGGACCAGTATTTCCTGAAGGAGTTGGTCCACTAATTATTTGCCAATCAAAATCATTATTAACATCGTGTGTCCATCCATTTAAACCTAACTCCCACCCTTCTTGATATGGAAATTCATCAATAGGATTTATACAAATGCTTGATGCTTGTGAATTTTGTGGCAATACTGACCATACTCCATTAGAAGGAAAAACAGATAAAGAATGATTTCCGCTCCTTTGACAAAAACTAGTAGACTGTGGCATTAATATATTATTAACTACGTTTACTAATAAAGTATCGCTACAACCATTAGGCAATGTATATATTGCAGTTATAATTGTTGGATTAGAACCAACATTAATATTACCATTTGACTGAATACAACTACATCCAGACCAAACACCACCAGGTGTTGTAAAAGATGAACTCAAGTTAAAAACAGGAGTGTTAACACAAACCGAAATATCATCTCCTGCATTAACTTCTAAAATTGTAATATCTAAATCATCCTCACAACCTCCTATCTGATAATCTACAGTATAAGTTCCTGGAGGTAAGCCATATGGAGAAAAAATACCATTAGGATCAACTATACCATTTCCAGACCAAATACCACCAACAGGATTAGCATTTAAATTTATTGGTGATCCAGTTTGACAAATATCAAATGATGATTGTGTTACTGGGGGTGGTAAAACAGAAATAAGAATGTTATCTGTTTGACTTGCCGCTGGACCTGCGTCAGAAACAAGAACTGAATACAAAGTACTAATAGTTGGACAAACATTATGAGGACCTGGACTATTAGGTAAGGGAGGATTCCATGTAAAATTATATGATGAAACATCACCACCTGAAACATTTACAAATAAATCAACACATTCTCCTTCACATATAACTGAATCTGGAGTAGAAACAATGTCAACTTGTAGAGGACAATCATTTATAACAAATTGTATATCGGTTGACAAATCCCAAATACTATCACATGCATCTAAAAAAAAACTTTGTAAGGATAAATCATAAATACCGCTTTGATTTAAGCCTGGAAACAAAGTTAGTTCAATTTGATCCGTAGAGTCATTTATACAATTTATAGGAGAAGCTGATACTTGTTGTGAAATTTGACCTGTTATGTTAATTAGAGCGGTATAAACTGAATCACAGTGCATTTTCTTATCTAAATTAAATAGCAGAACATTTGAACTACAAGTAACAGCATTTGGAATTGTTATAATTGGTGGTGGTGGTACAGAAATTTCAGTTTCCCAACTTAAGACAAAACCTTCTTCATTAACATTTTGATCCGACACAAATGTTATAGTTACACAACCATTAGAAGTGATTTGTGGAGGAATATTTAAACCAGAATAAGGTCCACCAATAACAGGATAAGTACTATTAGGACCATCATGAATCATAAGATAGTCATAAGTAACTTCAGTTCGAAACATACTAAAAGTGATAGTAATAGTTTGTGCTCCAGAAGGACAAATGGTAAATTCATAGTTTTCATTACTAGAATACCATCCTGGATTTAATGTATTACTTTCACTATCAGTAAGTGTACCTTCACAATCATATACTGTTAAATTAGACATAACATACTGAGAAAAAGCCGAAAGGCTCAAAAACATCAAGATAATCAAGAAAAAGAAATTTCTTATCATTTGTTTACAATTATTGAAGGTGTTACTACAACATTGCTCCATTGCATTTCACTATCTTGAATACGAATTGAATAAGATAAAGTTTCTGACATTCCATTTCCAAATATAAAAGGCGCATCAATTTCTATTAATATCTCACCAGTAACAGACAAACTTTGATTGGGTGGATGTACTGGTATTAAATGATAATAGTCCGCACTATCTAAACGGCTATCTTTTATTTCTAAAGATAATCTGTCTGGATCAGCAAATCCAACAAAACCTTCATTATGAGAATAAGTTAAAGAAACAAATATATTGTCTTGAAATTCAACAATACTTGTTGGATATGTATCTTGCAATGAAATATTAAACAAAACATTATCTTTCTTTTTACAGGATAAAAAAGACATAACAATAAGAAGGATAATAAAATTTCTATTAATAATCATAGAACAGTAAAACTAAAATGTTTAATAAATTGATAATCTGATCCATTTGTTGGAATCTCAGTTACTGGATTAACATCATCTTGAACATATATTTTTATAAAAATAAGATCTCCAGAATCAAAATTTGACATATCGAGAGTATACTTATGATAAAAATTTTCTTGTGTACTAGAATAAAATCCAGTCTCAGTTATTGGATTAGCAACTACTTCTAAAGACCTAAATTCTTGATTATCAAAATCGAACAAATCTTCAGAAAACTTTACCTGATTATATGTTAATTGATTAGATTCAAATAAATCATCACTAACACTAAACCAAAAATCAACATAACTAACATTAGAAGGAATATATATATTTCCTCTTGGCTGCTCTCTATTAAGAGGAGTAGTCTGACCTGCTGCAAAAGCAATACAACCTCTCATTTCCGGCACCTTATTAGGTTCCATTGGAGAATTGCCAAAAATATCTCTTGCACCATCATCAATCCATTGTTTAACATTTGAAATTAAAATATCCTTAACACTATGCCATTCATGTTGTCTTTGCGGATCATATACAATATCTGCCGTTAAAGGCATGACTTGAGAGTTAGGATCAAATGTAGAAACACCTAAGTCATTAGCAAGCAATCTAGCATATAATACACTTTTTTCAGCATCACCAGGGATCACTCTATATTGAAACGTACTATTAGAATTATTTTTAATGACTGGTTGATAAACTAATGTACTGTATGAACTTTCTATTGTTCTAAAGTCAGGCTCAAAAGTACCGTCATGGCATCCAGGATTATCTGCACAATAAGGTGAAAATATATTATTTTGTATTGCTGAAAAAGAAGCAGGATTATTAAAATAATTTGTATCATTTAAGTTGGGTGGATTTAAATCATCATTATCATAAGGATTTATATGGGGATCCTTTTTACATGATATAAAAACAAAAAATAATATATAAATATATAGTAGTCTCATTAATTTAAATCAAACTTTATATCAAATCAAATAAAGATTGATTTGTTGCAGTAAGGCCAGAGTTAATCATATCCTCTTTAAATCCTAAAATCTCAGCAATTGTAGGCGCTATATTCAATAAGTCCCCCTTGGAATTACCTTCGCTTCCTAATGAAAGATTAGTCTGAATACCAGGACCCGCCATCATTCCAAAAACCCTTCTAGTATTCTCATCACTATGATCATATGAGTAAAAACCATTTGCATCAACAATATTGTTAGGCTCTAAATTTCTACCTTGCTCAGGAGCTAAAATAATAGCTGTATTTCCTGACATTTCTGGAACTTGATTTTGAATATAATTCCACAAATGCCCTACCCCATGATCTGCTCTATGTAAATTTTGAAGGTAAGCAGTGAAATTGCTATGACAAGTATCTACTGAAGATAAATATACAACAGATAATTTAGGCTTAAATCTTTTCATGACCTCACAGGCATAACCTATTGAATCAAGTTCACCTCCACTTACAGGAGGATGCGCAATGACTCCTTGTTCTGTTTTCTCAAACATATCTTTAAAAAATTGCTTGATTTCAATTTTTTCTTCTTCTGTATTTCCTATATTAGGCAATGATTTTCCCTGAGAATACCAAACATTATCTAAAAAATATTTCATTTTATACATTGGGTCAAGCTCTTCTTCAGGATGATATATTTTAGCATTCTTAAGATGCTTGAATCCATCTGAACCAAAAGTAATAGTTGGAGCTAAAAAATTAGCTCCATACTGAGAACCATAATCAGGATGAATACTATAATCTAACAATGGGATAGAATTACCAATACCATTACCAATATACCATACTTTTGATGCAGGAACCCCCATATGTCTTCTTACATATTCAAATATTGTTGGCATTTGACTTTTACTATTTAGACCTTGTGTATATTGATAATTACCTGTTAATAATGTATTAAGACCTCCATAATGTCCAGCATGAGAAGAAATCATTTCTTTAAAAATTGTACCTTGACTTTCTAATGTTTGATTTAGAATTTTTGGTATTGGTGTATCACCACTAACAGTTCCATCAGTCCCATAAACTATTTTATCAGTTGGATAACCTCCATTTAATAAATTATACATAATATTACCCTCACTAGGATATTCTTGACTATCGAGTAAATATCTTTGTAAAACAGATTCTTGCTGACGAACCCCTCCAGCAAAAGCAACAAATACTAAGTGTTCAGCCATTGCCGAACCAGTGGCTGCAAACAATCTACCTCCTGGCAGTACAACAGGCATAGATATAGCAGTAGCCCCTAAGACGGTATTTTTTATAAATTTTCTTCTTTTCATATCTTATACTTTAATAAAATTGATATTCGTTAGATAAAGCAAATGCTGTATATACCATTTCTGATGAAACTTCAGGGTGCAATAAAAAGAAATTTAAAAAATATTCTCTTTCTGCTTCAGAAATATCTCTGACATAAAATCTTTTATATGTTTCTTCAATAAATAAATTAAGATCTGATCTCATTAAAGAATCACTTGGAATAATTACGCCCTCTTTATTCATAAAATTACTTATAATTACTTCATGAACTAACTCCTTATCTCCGACCGATTCTATACATCTGGTAATTTCTACAAGCTCATTAGCTGATAAGGCTTTCTGAAATAAATTTGCATATAGAATAGAAATATATTGAGCTGGAGATTTTAATTTATTTTTATTTGCATTATAAGATTGAGATTGTATCTGATTAATATCATAAATAGGATCATCCTTCTTACATGATAATAAAGTTAAAAATAAAATTAATAAAATAGATAATCTTTTCATTTTATATTTCTTAAAATTGTGCATATTCATCATCTTTCATAATCTGTCTTTGTACCCACTGAAAATCATGATCAATATAAAAAACTTGCATTAAATAATCTAATTCCTGAACTGTCGGTATTCTAGCCAATAACGTCTGATATGACCAAATTATAATTCCTTCATAAAATTCTCGGGTATTGGTAATTATATAACTAAAATCTTCTTTATTGTTACCAGAAGAACCTAAAACAATTTGAGAAGTATTATCCTGAAGCATAGTATATGTTTGACTAAATTCATATTGTGTTGGAAAACGAAATAATAAATTATCAAACGCTGCATTAACATAGTTAAAGGTATTCATATGTATATTATCATATACGGAATTATAAATCATTCTTCTGTGCATTTCATTTATTTCAATTTCTCCATGATAATATTGGAGTTCAGATAAAAGAACATCATTAAGTATATTATATTGCAATAATTTCTT